>JBBQFA010000224.1:0-4702 GCA_038321515.1 Thermoleophilia bacterium
CGCCGGCCCGTCGGGGAAGACGTGCCCCAGGTGCGAATCACTGCCGGCGGCGCGCACTTCGGTGCGCGAGCCGAAGAGCTTGCGGTCCTCGCGTGTGGTCACTACCTCGTCGCGCAATGGCCGCGTGAAGCTCGGCCAGCCTGTGCCGGAGTCGAACTTGTCGTGGCTGCTGAAAAGAGGCTCGCCGGTGACGATATCGACGTAGATGCCGGCTCGGTGCTCGTCCCAGTACTCGTTCTTGAACGGCGCCTCGGTGCCCTCGCGCTGAGTCACGTCGTACTGCAGGGGCGAGAGCCTCTGCTGCAGCTCGGCGTCGTCGGGTCGTGGTGGGGTCTTCATCGGAGTCCTCCCGGTGTCGTCAGGTGGTTCGCGCGCGCCTGTGGGTCGTGGTCGGGTGCGCCTTCATCCACTCCTCATGCGGCGGTACGCGCTCGCCGACGACGTACAAGAAGTAGTACGCGCCGGTCTCGCCCACAAAGCGGAACTCACCGCGCAGCGCCGCCACGGTAGCCTCGAAGCCGGCGTGCGAGCGCAGCCAGCCGACGAAGCCGCCCGCACAGCGGTCGAGCGTGAGCATCGCCTCCGCATTGAACAGCGTCGCCTCGATCTTGGCGCGGTTACGGATGATCCCGGCGTCGGAGGCCAGGCGCTCCACATCGTCGCCGTCGTAGCCGGCGATCTTGTTCGGGTCGAAGCCGTCGAAAGCCTCGCGAAAGCCGGGCCACTTGGTCTCGACCACCTGCCAGGTCATGCCGGACTGAAAGACGGCCTTGGTGAGGACTTCGAGATAGTCGGCGAGCCTGGTGGGCTTGATCTGCTCTGGTGCCTGCATCGGGCGACCCCCGCTGAAGTGGTACTGGTCAGCAGGTGTATTCCCCGGGACGCCCGGGACAAGCAGATCGAGTCACCGAACCGCGTCAGTGCGAGCAGGTGGCGTCCTGGCCGACGGGCGAGAGGTCGGCGTCGACGAAGGCGTCGATGACGCTGCGCACGTCTGCCCGGTCCTCTCCGGCGAAGACGCGAAAGCCTGCTTGCAGACAGTTCAGCAACGGCCGCTTGCCGATCCCGGCCACGATGACGACGTCGACCTGGCGCTCGCCCAGCGTGAGCACCGGCGAGAGGCCACCGCCGTGCCCGTGCGGCGCGTTGGCGGCGACAGACACGTCGATGACGGCGCCGTCGACGAGGTCCACGATCGTGAAGTTGGGGCTGCGGCCGAAGTGGCCGGAGCGCGCCGCGTCGAGGCCGCCGGGATCCTCCGACGGCACGGCGACGCGGATGATGGCTCGGTCGTTGTTGCTCATGCGTTCCTCTTCACCAGACAAAGCGGAGCCGCAAGCGTATACCGGCGCGGCGGCGCTTGCGCCGTCTACCGCCGTCACCTGCGCCGTCTGACGCCGCCGCCCCCTCGTGCCGCCGCCCCTCGCGAGCCCCGCGCCCGCCGGCAGGATGTGCCTTTATCGGCGCGGCGGGCTATCCTGAACTCGAGAACGCAGCATCGACGACCCGCGAGGGGGGCCACATGCCGCTCGGCGGCTACTGCAACGTCTGTCAGCGCTGGGTCTGGCTCACGCCCTACGGCGAGTGCCAGAACGGTCACCCCGCGCTCGCCGTGCGGGATGTCCAGCAGCTCAAGCCACAGGCGGAGGCGGAGGTCCTGACCGGCGAGATCGTGTCGGACAAATCGCGGGCGCGCTTCCGCTGGTGGTGGCGCCACTCCCTCTGGATCGGCTGGACCTTCACGCTCGGCTTCATGAACTGGGTCGCGTTCATGTACATCGGCGTGCGCTCTCGCCACACGCCGTGGACGCTGCTCGGCTTCGCCTACCTCGTGCCGCTCATCCTGACCATACTCGCGATCGGCACACCGCTGCTGCAGGCGGCGATCGTGCTGCAGATCGTGGCGTCGGCAGCGTCGGTCGTGAACGCCCTGTACGTGCGTCCCTATTACCGAGCGATCATGTTCGGTGACGCCTCGCCGCGCTCGCTGCCGGCCCCACCGCAGCCGCCCGCGCTGGCGACAGGGTCGCGGCCGCAGCTGCCCAAGGGCATCGACGACGCGACGGCCGACGTGCTGCAGCCGGCGCGCCGCCAGGTCGACGCGATCCTGCGGACGGCGAGCGCGGTCGGCAAGCCCGCGGTGCGCGACGAGGTAGTCGGCCTGTGCCAGACCGCCGACCAGATCATCGCGGAGCTCGCCGCGCAGCCGCGCAAGATCGACGCCGCGCGCGGCTTTCTCACCTACTACCTCGACGCCGCACAGCGCATCGTCGAGGGCTACGTGAATCTCGGGCAGCGCGGCAGCTCCACGACGGAGATCCACCAGACACTGGAGCGGGCGGAGGCCTCGCTCAAGGTCGTGCAGCAGGCCTTCGACCGCCAGCTCGCGAACGTGCTCGAAGACCGCGCGATGGACCTCGACAGCGAGATCGAGCTGCTCGAGCGCACCGTCCGAAGCGAGACTATGTACACCCAGACCGGGGAGCTGCAATGAGCGACGAGATCCAGAAGCGGGATGCGACGCCGCAGCCGGCTGCGCCTGCGGCGCCCGGCGTGCCCATCACGATCGGCGCGCCCGGCGCGCCCACCGCGCCCGCCGTAGTCGTCGGCGCACCGCTTGGCGACCAGCCCGCCGCCGGCCCGCTGAGCCCGACCGACCTCGCGCGCGTCGCCGAGATCAGCGCCGCCGTGGATGTGAGCGACTCGCAGGCCGCGCTCGCCTACGGCCTCCCGGCCCAGAGCCGCATCGCGAACTTCGCCGACTCGCTGCTCGGCGACGTGCGCAACCGAGACGCCGGCTCCGGCGGTGAGGCGCTCACCGACCTGCTCAAGAAGGTCCGCGAGCTCGACATCGACGCGCTCAGCGCCGGCTCCGGCAAGGCGAAGATCCCCTTCTTCGGCCGCTTCGCCGACACCTTCGAGCGCTTCGCCGCCCGCTACCAGAAGGTGGCCACGAGCATCGAGCGCATCGTCGACGCGCTGGAGCGCTCGCGCATGGCGCTGCTCAAAGACATGACCGTGCTCGACAAGATGTACGAGCTGAACCTCGACTATCTCAAGCAACTCGACGTGTACATCGCCGCCGGCGAGCAGGCGCTCACGGAGTTGCACGCCGTCAAGATCCCGGCCCTCGAGGCCGAAGTCGCGGCCACCAGCGACGTCATGACGGCGCAGCGGCTGGCCGATCTGCAGCAGGCGGCGACCCGCTTCGAGCGCCGCCTCCACGACCTCAAGCTCACGCGCATGATCGCCCTCCAGACGGCGCCGCAGATCCGCCTCATCCAGAGTAACGACCAGAACCTCGTCGAGAAGATCCAGAGCTCGATCCTCACGACGGTGCCGCTGTGGAAGAACCAGATCGTCATAGCGATCAGCCTCTACCGCCAGCAGAAGGCCGTGGAGCTGCAGAAGCGGGTGACGGACACGACGAACGAACTGCTGGCCAAGAATGCCGAGCTCCTCAAAGACGGCTCGGCGAAGGTCGGGCGCGAGGTCGAGCGTGGCGTCGTCGACGTCGAGACGCTGCGCAAGGTCAATGCCGACCTCATCGCGACCCTGGAGGAGACGATCCACATCCAGGAGGAGGGGCGCACCAAGCGCTTCGAGGCCGAAGGCGAGATAGCGCAAATGCAGGTGGAGCTCCGGCAGAAGCTCATCGAACTCCGCTCACAGGCGCCCCAGATCGGCGGCGGCGATGGGCCGCAGCGGCTGACGTAGCGGCCCAACGCAGCGGCCGCACGTGGCGGCCGGCGTGGCAGCCGGTGTGCGAGTGGACGACCCGTCACTGGCTCGTCGCCCGGAACCACGCCAGGCCCTGCCGAAGACTGGTCCTTGATCTCGTTTACGCTATCAAGACCGAGTCTCGCGCACGATGAACCCGCACGCCCCGCCGGCAGAACGCCCTGCCTTTGCGGGGGTGGCGGTCCGCTACGGGAGACTCGTGAGATATGGGTTCGAACCCATGATTGGCGAGTCTCCTGACCGGCACTACCAGACGGCCGCATACGGCGGGGGTCGAGGTGATCGGTGTGGGTCGGCGCGCCGGCAGGAAGGAGCAGACTCACCAGCCGGCCGTCCCCAGCCCTCCCTTGAACGGCCCCTCGATGTCGGCGGTGATCCAGCCGCCGTAGAAGTCGCCGGCCTGGCTCACGACTTGTTCGTCGTCGACGAAGGCGGCGTCGACGCGTCCCGGGTAGAAGGCGAGGCAGTCGCGGAGCGCCGCAAAGCGCGCCATCGGGTGCGGGTAGTACCACGCCGCGTCCCGGACCTCGCGCTCGCCGACGACCAGGTCGTAGTAGCTTGCTTCGCCTTTGAACTCGCAGTACGAGTGGCGCTGGCTCGGGCGCAGGTACTCACCGCGCACGTCATCCGGCGGGATGTAGTAGACCGGCGGGTGGCTGGTCTCGAGCACGCGAAGCGCGCGCGTCGTTTCGGCGACGGTGACGTCGCCCAACACGACGCGGATCCGCCGCGTGCTCGCCTCCACCCGGGGCGGCCGAGGATACTCCCACACCGATTCCATCAGGTCGTCTTCAAGCGGGGCCTCGGCTCGGCGGCCGGCCGCACGATCACGCCCGAGAGCTCCTCGATGTACCGGCCGACGACGCGGCATTCGTCGGCTCCCAGCCGGCCGGTGAGCGCCACGACGTCGTTCGCCATACCGTGCACGTGATCGAGGATCCGGGCCCGGCCGTCGGCGGTG
>JBBQFA010000225.1:0-4679 GCA_038321515.1 Thermoleophilia bacterium
TCAACGATGCCCCCAGCAAGTTCCTGGACAGGTACGCGAGCGGCGAGCCGGGCCTGCGCAGCCTCGCCGTGACCATGGCGACCCACCCGTGGCGGCTGTTCACGACCCTCTTCGGGCCCGGCGGGCTCGCCTACCTCTTCAAGCTGCTCTGGCCGTTCGGCTTTGCGTCCCTGGCGAGCCCTCTCACGTTTCTCATCAGCCTCCCCGAGCTGCTCGTTAATACGCTGTCGAGCAAGCCACAGCAGCAGTCGATCGCCTATCACTACGTCGCCGGCGAGGTGCCCTTTGTGATCGCCGCCATGATCCTCGGCTTGCGGCGCCTCGCTGCAGTGGTGGGCCGGCGAGCGCGGCCGGACCGGCTCGCGAAGGCCCGGCCCGAGCGGCTCCGCCGGCTGCTCGGCGGGCTCGTCCTCGTCGTCGCCCTGGTCGCCACGCTCACGGTGGGGCCGCTCTCCGGAGCGCGCCCCGGCTGGGGTCTTGTGCTGACGCCCGAGCATCGCGCCGTGATCGCAGAGGCACTGCGGACGGTCCCCGGCGACGCCAGCGTGTCCGCCGACAACGCGCTCGGGTCTCACCTCTCGGCGCGCACGCGCATCACCACGTTCCCGCTGATCGGCGACGCCGACTACGTGGTGCTCGACAGCCAGGGCAGGTACGGGCCCTGGCGCGCCCGAGAGCTCGAGAAGCTGAAGAAGGACGACCGCTACAAGCTCGTCTTCGAACGCGAGGGAGTGCTGGTCTTCAAGCGCGTCGGGTAGGCGAGGTCGCCGGGCGGCATCTAGGCTGGTCGGCCGGAGGAGGCGCGGCCGGCGTAGCGCCGCCGCACAGCCTCACCAGGTCTCGTACCGGTCCGAGCCCTTGCGGTATTCCTTGACCTTGTCGCCCATGCCCTCGGCGATGGTCATGATCTTGCAGGTCATCTCGAGGACGCTGGTGAGCTGGTACGCCTCCTCGAGCAGATGCCCGATGGCGAAGGGCCCGTGGCCGCGGAGCATCACGACGTCGTACTCTTTGAGCCACTGGGGCAGCAGCTCGGCGACCTCCTTCGACCCGGCGGTGAGCTCCGTGTGTACGACGGGGACCTTGTGCAACAGGTACGAGCCCTCGCTGTCGATCGGCACGATCTCGTCGCACATGAGGGAGCGGGCGATCGCGTAGGGCGGGTGCGTGTGCACGATCGCCTGCGCCGCCGTGCCCTGGTAGATGGCGCGGTGCACGTTGATCTCGGTGCTGGCCAGCATCACGTTGGCGTCGTTGTCGTCGAGGCCCGTATCGATGATGTCGCGCTCCTCGAGCCGGGCGAGCATCGAGCCGCGCCGCGTGATGAGGATGCGGTCGCCCATGCGCACGCTCATGTTGCCGCCGTGGGAGCTGATGACGCCGGCCAGAAAGAGGTCGCGGCCGATGGACTGGAACTGCTCGAGGAGGGCGGAGCTCACGAGCCCCCCGATGCGGGCGGCCCCGCCGGCGACGCCGGGGCCGCCGTCGCCAGGGCGGCCGTCGCCGGGGTGCACGCGGCCGCCAGCTCCGTAAGCCCGAGCCGCTCCAGCTTGGCCGGCGAGGGCCGACCGCCCTCGTCCCAGCCGCGAGAGATGTAGTACTCGTCCAGCATCGGCGGCAAGTCTACTACCTGGCCCTTGGACGGCCCGGCCGGAACGGGCTCGTGCAACAGACGCGGCGGCAGCGTGTCGTCGGCGCGCGTGAAGCCGGCGGCGAGGTTGAAGAGCCGCTCGGCGGTCCAGATGCGCTCGCCCAGCAGCAGCAGCTCCTGCGGCTCGATCGGCTCGCCCCAGACGGCGCTCAACTGACGGGCGAAGTAGTCCTCCTTCATCGCGAAGGCGGTGAACTTGCAGACGCTCAGGCTGTCGAGCACGGCGTTCAGGTTCTGGAGGTTGATGAGCAGGCCCGCTTTGCCCAGAGTCGCGAAGCGGTCGATCATCTTGGGCACGCCGAGGATCTCGGGGCCGAGCATGTTGGCGCGCAGGTGGCAGCCGCCGCGGTTGCTGGTCGCGTAGGCCAGCCCTTGGCCCTTCATGCCGCGCGGGTCGTAGGCGGGCAGCTCCATCTGCTTGACGCTCATCGAGAGTTCGGGGCGGCCGTAGGCGGCCGCAAAGCGCGCCGAGCCGACGGCGAACTCGGCACCGAGGCCTTCGCCGGCGGCGGTCGCCTCGGCCAAGTCGACGATCGCCCGGGCGTCGCCGAAGCGGGGGCCGCCTGGCAGAAGCCCTTCCTCGGTGAGCTCCATGGCGCAGGCGATGGTCACGCCCATGGTGATGGTGTCCATGCCGGCGCGGTTGCAGGCGTAGTTCGCCTGCACGATCGCCGTGAGGTCGGACACACCGCATTCGGCGCCGAGCGCCCATATGCTCTCGTACTCGGGGCCCTCGCCGCTCTCTCCGCCCGCGGTCGTGCGCCGGGCGCAGCCGATGACGCAGCCACGGCAGGCGGAGCGGCGCTGCACGTGCTCCTTCTTGAGCATCTCGCCGGAGATCGAGGCGGCGGCCTCGAACTGACTCTCGCGATGGTTGCGGGTGGGCATGGCGCCGGCCTGGTTCAGCACATTGACGAGCACGGAGGTGCCGAAGTCGGGGAGTGCGGTCGACGTGATCGGGTTCGACTTGAGGAGCTTCTCGGCCTCGTAGACGATGAACTCGAGGCGTTCGGGGTCGGCGACCGGCGGCCGGTGGTCGCCGTGGCCGTCCACGACCAGCGCCTTGATCCGCTTGACTCCCATGACGGCACCCAGGCCGCCGCGGCCGATGGAGCGGCCGCGGTTGTTGACGATGCTCCCGAACAGCACGCCGCGCTCGCCGGCGGGGCCGATCACGGCGGCCTCGGACTTGGGATGCAGCTCTCGCAGCCGCTCGAGTGTCGTCGGCACGTCCCGGCCCCACAGGCCGGCGGCGGAGCGCAGCACGGCGCCGCCGGCGCCGGGCAGCGGCTCTCCGCCGGGGGCGTCGGGCAGGCCGACGGTGACATACCCCGGCTCATCGAGCGCGCCGGCGAGGATCAGGTAGTCCCAGCCGAGGCGGCGCAGGGCGTTGCCCCAGTTGCCGCCCGAGTTGCCGTCGAAGACGGTGCCGGTGAGCGGCGAGCGGCCGGTGACGCTGTAGCGGCCGCTCGCGGGAGCGCCGGTGCCCGTGAGCGGGCCCGGCGCGAAGATGAGCAGGTTCTCGGGGCCGAGTGGATCCACGGCGTACAGGCGCTCGCGCAGTGCCAGGTACGCGCCGATACCGCGGCCGCCGAGAAAGCTGCGCGCGACGTCGACCGGCAGCTCCTCCTCGCGACAGGTGCGGCGGGAGAGATCGAGACGCAGGCCGCGCAGCGGCCGAAGGGTTGAGACTGGCGGAGTCACGCCCCGATTATAGACGGGGGCGCCTGTCGACGACGCGCACGGCCTTGCCCTCGGAGCGCTGGATGGCCTTGGGCTCCTTGAGCTTCACGGCGACCTGGATGTTGAGCACGTTGTAGATCTGCGCCTGCACCTTGCGCTGAAAGCGTTCGAGATCGCCCATGGTCTCGGCGAAGAGGTCCTCGCCCACCTCGACCCACACCTCGATGACGTCGAGGTATCCCCTGCGGTCAACGACGATCTGGTAGTGCGGTTCGATCGCGGGGATGCTCATCAGCACCTCTTCGATCTGGCTCGGGAACACGTTGACGCCCCTGATGATCAGCATGTCGTCGCTGCGCCCGATCGGCTTGCTCATGCGCGCGGACGTGCGCCCGCAAGCGCACGCCTCCGTGGTCAGGCTGCAGAGATCGCGGGTGCGGTAGCGGATCAGCGGCTGCGCCTCTCGGGAGAGCGTCGTGAATACCAGCTCGCCGACCTCGCCCTCAGGCAGCGGCCGCAGCGTTTCGCGGTCGATGATCTCGGCCAGGTAGTGATCCTCGCTCACGTGCATGCCGGCCTTGCAGAGGCACTCGTAGGCGACGCCGGAGCCGCCCATCTCGGAGAGCCCGTAGATGTCGAGGGCGTCAATGCCGAGCCCCGCCTCGATCTGCAGGCGCAGCTCGTTGGTCCAGGGCTCGGCGCCGTGAAAGCCGACGCGGATCGGCAGGTCCTGCGGGCGCAGGCCGCGATCGCGAGCGGCATCAGCAAGGTACATGGCGTAGGAGGGCGTACAGCTGAGCGCCGTGGCGCCGAAGTCGCGCATGATCTTGAGCTGGCGCTCGGTGTTGCCGCCGGAGATGGGCACGACCGTGCAACCCAGGTGCTCGGCGCCGAAGTGCAGGCCGAGCCCTCCGGTGAACAGGCCGTAGCCGAAGGCGTTCTGTAGCAGGTCGCCGGGTCTGACGCCGCCCGCGGCGAGGGTGCGGGCGATGAGGTCGCCCCAGGTGTCGATGTCGGCGCGTGTGTACCCGACAGTGGTCGGGTTGCCGGTCGTGCCGGAGCTGGCGTGGACGCGCACGATCTGTTCGCGAGGTCGCGCGAACATCCCAAAGGGGTAGTGGTCGCGCAGGTCGATCTTGGTCGTGAAGGGCAGGTCGGCGACATCGCCGCGCGAGCGCACGTCGCCGGGACTCACGCCGGCCTCGTCGAGCTTCTCGCGATAGAACGGGATGTGCTCGCAGGCGTTCCCCAGCGTCGCGCGCAGACGCTCCATCTGGAGCTCGCCGAGCTGCGGCGCGGGGAGCGTCTCGGCGGCCGGCTGCCAGAACAGGCCGCCGGCGGCGTC
>JBBQFA010000226.1:0-4675 GCA_038321515.1 Thermoleophilia bacterium
CTTTCGCAAGGGCCTCACCATCCTTGCGGCCGCCGCCGATGCGACCTCGCTCAATGACGACACGGCCCGCGCCGGCCGCACGTACTTCTACCGGGTGCGCGCCGAGGGCGAGCACGGCTACTCGCCGTGGTCCGGGCCCGCGCAGGTCGACCTGCCGTAGCCGGCCGAGGCGTTCTGGGTTACGGCGCCCGCTCCCGGCGGCCGCTCCCGGCTCCCGGCGGGCGCTCCCGACTCCCGGCTCCCGGCCGGCGCGATGTGTCCGATCGGCGCTTTTCAGGCAACTGCACTTCCAACCGTACGCTTGCTTGAAAGAGGCCCACGGCATATGCCCCGCCCCCCGACCCGCCGGCGTCAACGATCGCGCAGCGCGTGCGAACGTCTCCCGCCAGCCCCAAGGATCGTCTCCCCCGGGAGCCCTTCGTCCGCCTTGCGGAGGCGCATGGTGCACCCCAGAATCCTCGTGAAGACGGTGGCACGCGAGCGAGGAGGCCGGCATGACCAAAGAGCGCCGAGGGTCGCACGACAGCGTGGCGCTCGTCTACGGTATCGCGCGGGCGGCCTATCGCGACCAGTTCTCGCAGCGCGACCAGCAGCGCACTCGTTGCGGAGCGCTGCTCGCCGTCGCGGGCATTCTCGCCACGCTGTCGATCACCGCGGCGGGCGATGCCCATGGGAGCTTGCTCATCTTCTGCGGCATCGTCGCGCTCATCTGTGCCGCGGGGCTCTTCTTCGCCGGTATTGTCTGGTTCAACCTGGAAACGACACCGCGAGGGCAGATCCTCGGGAACACGGTTTCTGGGTACACTACTCATCGGAGTACGAGTCGCGTTCCTGCTACTTCAGGAGATGTGATGGGCAAACTTGCCACCACGAAACCCTCAGACACGGGCACGGGCGACGACTCGGACAAGACGCCGCAGCGTGACAAAGCCGAGCCCCCACCCAAGTCGCCACTTCCGCCGCCGGACCCGAGGCTCGACGGCATCCAGAAGCGCGGCTTCGGCGTCTTCAAGCGCGGGCCGAGCGCTCAGTGAGGGGCACGGCGACGGCGGCGGCGGCGGCGGCGGCGGCGGCGAGGAGTACGTGGACGCGGCCACCACGGAGCAGGTTATGCGCATGACTGAAGCGGCTGCCGCCTCAGGAGTGCAGCCGCATATCCGCGCCTTCCGCGCGGCGTAGCCCACGGCCCCCCTGATTCCCGGGCAGTCCTCGACCAGTCCCGTCTACGACGCCGGGCGCCATGTGTCCGATCGGCGCTTTTCAGGCAACGGCACGTCCAACAGTACGCTTGCTTGAAAACGTCGCGCGGCACATACCCCACCCCCCCGGCACGCCGGCGTGACGATCAGGATCTACGTCGCTGGACTTGACCGCACGTCGTGTGAGCTGCGGGCGCGCCTTGTGTCAATGTCCACCGGCGCGATTCCTACTGGGACGAGCCCATCGGGCCGCCTGAGCCTCCTTCGGGGCTTGGCGACATCCCGGGGCTTCCGCCCTACGCCCCCGAGTCGATGACCTACGAACCCGGCGACTTCGAGCTCATCTGGGGCTACGTGTGCGGCTTCTTTCGCCGGCGCCCGGCAGCGTAGCCGGACCACTGGGCGCCACTACTCCCGTCCGACCATGATGGGCGCGTGCTCGTGCCGGCTGCCGCGCACGTGGCAAACAGGAGCAGGCGGTGCTCTGCGTCCACCGGCCCCGGCGCATCCCCCATGTCGGCCTGAACCACCCCGGCACCACCCAGCGGCTGCGACGCCGCGCTGCCTTCGAGGAGGTACCCGAGCAGATCACATGCGACGGTCGGGGCCGGAGAGACGGTCGACTCCGGAATGCGCGGAACGCGGTGGGGCGGCGACGCTGCCGCGACCGGATTCATGAGGAGTTGCCTTGCCGGTGGGGTGAGCCGCTTTGGCGCCACGAACGTCCACCCTGCGACGCCGCCTTCGTCACCATGCCGATGGCTATGTCACCGCAGACAGCGCGTCGTCGGCACGCTACGCTCGCATTCATGAGTAAGCAGGACGCACCCACGAAGCAGACCTCGGGACACGAAGGCGAGCCTGCTGGCGTTCGCGGCCGTCCTGGTGACGTTCTCCGGCGGCATCGCGCCGAGGGATGCGCGCAGCGCCTGGCAGGCGGGCGGCACGGTCTTCGTCTTGGCTTCAGCGGTCCTCTTCCTGATCGTCTCACTGGGAGAGGGCCTTCGCGTGACGCCCTCGCGACGCACGCTGGAGCGCTCGAACCTGGCCGCGCCCGTGCAGGCGACCCAAGAGCGACTGCTGCGCGGCACGCTCGATATCCTGGGCTTCAACAAGCGCATCCTCGCCCGACTCCGCACGCTGCTGTCTGTGGGTCTGCTCTGTCTCGTCGCGGGTACAATCATCATTGGAGCGCGCGTCACCGAGTTGCTACTATAGGAGCAACGCATGAAGACCTCGTCACGCAATGCTGATGCCGACCGGAGCGATCCCTACTGGGACGAGCCCATCGGGCCGCCTGAGTCTCCCTCCGGGCTTGGCGACATCCTTGGACTGCCGCCCTACGACCCTGAGTCGAACTCGTACGATCCCGGGGGCTTCGAGCTCATCTGGGGCTACGTGCGCGGCTTGTTCCGCCGGCGCCCGCGCGACCGCGCCGCCTGAGCGCCGCTACTCCCGTCCGACCATGATGGGCGCGTGCTCGTGACGGCGAGGGCCTCTCCCCCGCCATGCAGCCGCTGGCCTCTCGACCAGTCCCTCTGCGCGCCGGGCATCATCGGTGTGGTACCCGCTGCGCGCCGCAGCGCTCCTCGAGGGCTTCGCGGCGCTCCCCGAGACCGTCTGAGCCGTCGATCAGTGGGCGCAGGCGGCGTCCACCACGGCGATCGGCAGAAACATGGGCGCCGGCTGTGGACGAATCGCCGAGTTGCCGCTGGTCAGCTCCAGTTCGGTGAACCCCAGCCCGGCATAGAAGCTCACCCGGCTGGGCAGAGCGTCGACCACCACGCCCACGCAGCCCGCCGTCTCCCGCACCTGGAGCGCTACGGCGAAGGCGTAGGCCGCCAGCCGCCGGCCGAGGCCGCGACCCTGATACGCCTGGTCCACCGCGAGGCGCGCCAGCCGGAGCACGGGCAGGGGGTAGCGCGGCAGATCGCGACGTGACTCCGAGGGGATCTCGTCGCGGTCGAGCTGACCGACGGCGACAGTCACGTAGCCGACAACAGTCGGCACGACCAATGCGGCGTACGTGGTGCCGACGAACAGACGATCCTGATTCTGCCCGGCATACCGCTGCAGGAAGAGATCGTACTCCGGGTCGCCGCAGCGAAACGCGCTCGTGTCGTCGTCGGCCAGCAGACGCCGGATCACCGCCTCGGCCACCAGCCCCTCGCCTACTCCTGGTCGGGCGGCTCGGTGGTCTGCATCAGGCGCACCAGCGCCGGCGTCGGCGCCGGCGGCACGATGAGGCTGCGCTCGACAGCAGCGGCGCCCCGCTCGCTGAGCACCATGCGCGGCGGGACCATCGCGCTCTCGGGGAGCTCTTGGCGCGCGCGCACGTAGAACCACAGCGCGTCTTCGACGATGCGGTTCTTCTTGAGACCGGTCACGGCCGAGAAATCGTCGAGCAGCTGCTTGGCAGAAGCCGAGACCTGAGCGGATATCTGTGTCACGTGCGTCATGCCGCCATTATACGCCGCGTGCCATGTTTTTACTAGGCTTACGATTGCTTAGCTTTGCCGGCGAACCACCGCGCCAGCTCACGCACGACGCGCCCGAACGCCCCCACCGTCATCACCCGTCTGCGCGCCGGGCGCCATGTGTTCGATCGGCGCTTTTCAAGCAACGGTGCTTCCAGGCGTACGTTTGCTTGAAAACGGCGCGCGGCATATGCCCCGCCCCGCCCCGGCGCACCGCCGTGCCCCCTGCCCTCGGCACCCGGCTCCGGCTCCCCGGCACCGGGAGAGGCGCTGCGTCCGCGGCGATGCTGTCCCAGACCCGCATGGGCATCGACCCAGACCCCCCACAGCCTACTCCGAGCGTCGATATCGGGGCTCACATGATCAGCATCAAGATCATCGTCGAGAGGCATCCGGACGGCTATGTCGCCTACCCGCTCTTCCCAGTCGACGCGCCGCACTCCGCACATTGAACATCATCCTCGGCGTATACTGATCAGACCGATCGTCGGACCTTCGAGGTGGCCAAATGAACGAGATGATCTTCGTCGTCGAAGAGGCTCCCGAGGGTGGCTACTCTGCGCGAGCGCTGGGCGCGTCGATCTTCACCGAGGCGGACGACATGGCGTCTCTGTCTGAAGCCGTGCGCGACGCCGTGCTCTGCCACTTTGACGATGAGGCAGACCGCCCTGCCGTCATTCGTCTGCATCTCGTGCAGGACCACCTCATCGCAGTGTGAGGATCCCTCGCGACCTTTCCGGCGAGCGCCTTGCCCAAGCACTTCAGGTCCTGGGCTACGAGATCACTCGACAGACCGGCTCCCACCTGCGGCTCACGACGCGAAGAGGCGGCGAGCACCACGTCACGGTCCCCAGCCACCACGACCTCCGAGTGGGAACGACTGCCGCCATTCTGGCGGACGTGGCGCGCCACGCCGACTTGGAGCGGGACGCGCTCGTAGAGCTTCTGTTCAAGCGGTAGGAGCCCCGGGTCATGACCAACCTCAGCCCGAGGGAGGTG
>JBBQFA010000227.1:0-4647 GCA_038321515.1 Thermoleophilia bacterium
CGACCCCCTCCATGCTCGCCGAGATGCGACGCGAGTATCATGGCGTGGTCGTGGCGACGGGGCTGCAGGATCAGCGCGCCATGGACGTCGGCGCCGGCGGCGATCGCGTGCTGCAGGCGCTCGACTTCCTCGATCTCAGCCGCACCCAGCTACTGGACCTTCGAGAGCAACGAGTCGTCGTCGCCGGCGGCGGCAACACGGCGATCGACGCAGCCCGCGTGGCGCTCCGCCTCGGCGCTCGAGACGCGCTCGTGGTCTACCGGCGGACGCGCGCCGAGATGCCCGCGATCGCCGAGGAGGTCGAGGAGGCGCTCGCCGAGGGCGTCCGCATCGAGCAGCTGGCGGCGCCCCTGCGACTGGAGAGCGAGGGCGACGAGACTGCGCTGGTCTGCCGGCGTATGACCCTCGGCGAGCCCGACGAGTCGGGCCGACCGCGTCCCGTGCCGGTCGAAGGTGACGACGCCCTGGAGGCGTTCCGCTGCGACACCGTCCTGTTCGCGCTCGGCCAGGCGCCGGACGACCGGATCCTGCCGGCAGGCTCAGTGCCCGACGAGGAGGAGCCGCTGCCCGGAGCTGCAGACGCACCGTTCTGCACGGCGGGTGACCTGGTCACGCGCGAAGGCACGGTGGCGGCGGCCATCGGCAGCGGGCGCCGAGCGGCACTGCACCTCCACGCCGGCCTGGGCAGGTCGGAGGCGACCTCGGGCCCGGCGCCCCTGGTCGATGCCTCCGCCCTCGTGTTCCGCGATGTCCCTCGTGCTGCCATGGCCAGGGGCAGGCTCCTGTCGCCCCGCTCGCGAACGGCGAGCTTCCTCGAGGTGCGCCAGGGCCTCAGCGACCAGCCAGGCCAGGAGACCGCGTATGAGGAAGCGCAGCGCTGCTTCAGTTGCGGCGCCTGCACAGGGTGCGGGGAGTGCGTCGTCTACTGCCCCGAAGGCATCCTGACCCACGTGGGCAGCACCGACTGCATCATCGACGAGGACTACTGCAAAGGCTGCGGGCTCTGCGCGGCGCAGTGCCCGCGCAGCGCCCTCGCGATGCTGCCGACATGAGGGTGGACGCGAGATGACGAGAGACATCCTCACGGGCAACCAGGCCGCCGGCCGCGCGCTCGTCGCAGCCGGCGAAGCCAACCGCGCCGCCCGCGGCTGCTGCGGCGGCTGCTACCCCATCACTCCCCAGACCGAGATCATCGAGCACGTCATGGGCGCGCGCTTCAGCAAAGGGAGCTTCGTCGCCGTGGAGTCGGAGCACAGCGCCATGGCCGTCTGCATGGGCGCCTCCTTCGCGGGAGCACGCTCCTTCACCGCCAGCTCTTCCAACGGACTCCTGTACATGGCGGAGAACGTCTTCGCCGCCGGACTGGAGCGCCTGCCCATCGTCATGGTGGTGTCCAATCGCACGATCGGGCCGCCGTGGAACATCTGGGCCGACCACGGCGACAGCCTCGCTCTGCGCGACGCTCCCTGGCTACAGCTCTACTGCGACTCGCATCAGGACCTTGTGGACACCATCCTTATGGCCTTTCGCGTCGCCGAGGACCCGCGCGTGCTGCTCCCTGTGATGGTGACCCAAGACGGCTTCCTCCTCTCGCACACGAGCATGGTGGTGGACCTTCCGGAGCAGGCCCTCGTGGACGCCTATCTGCCCCTGCTCGATCTGGCGCTCCGGGCGCAAGCCGACCATCCGCACACCTACGGACAGCTCATGGGCCCTCGCGAGACGCAGCGTCACCGCGAGGAGATCCAGGCCGCGATGGAACGCGTGCCCGAAGTGCTCGAGGAGGCCGGCGCCGAGTTCGAGCACGTCTTCGGCCGGCGGCCGCGCGGCGCCTTCGAGGCGGAGCACACCGCCGACGCGGACACGGTGCTCATCGCCTCGGGCACCACGGTGAGCACGCTGCGCCGCGTCGTGGAGGCACGCCGCAGCGCCGGTGAGAAGATCGGGCTCGTGCAGCTCAAGCTCTTTCGCCCGTTCCTCAGGGACGAGCTCGTTCGCGCGATCGGCGCCGCGCGGCGCGTGGCCGTGCTCGATCGCGACCACTCGCCGGGGTCGGGCGGCATCATGTGGACCGAGATCGCGACCAGCCTCAGGGAGCGACCCGAAGTGCTGCTGCAGGGGTACATCGTCGGGCTCGGCGGCGGCGAAGTCGACCCGCCGCTCCTCGAACTCGTCCTGGACGACCTCGCCGGCCGCGAACGCGCCGAGGCGCCGATCTTCTTCCCGCGCGCGCTGGACCGGCCATGACGACCTCGCTCCCAGCGCCCGGCCCGCCGCCCCGCCCTCACATCCTTCGCCCGGACAGCACCAACTGCCCCGGCTGCGCGATGTCGCTGGGCCTGCAATGGCTCAACGAGGCGCTCGGCGCGGCGACGCCGACGCTGGTCATCCCCGCGTGCTGCGCCGCCGTCACGCCCGGGGCCTTTCCGGTCAGCGCCTACAGCGTTCCTGCCGTCGAGACCACCTTCGCCAGCTCCGCCGCCGTGGCGACCGGCATCGCCCGCGTACGGGCGCTCAACGAAGAGAGCGACCCGACGATCTGCTGGGCAGGTGACGGCGGCACCTATGACATCGGCATGGCGACGCTCTCCGCCGCCGCCGAGCGCGACGAGGACGTCGTCTACATCTGCTACGACAACGAGATCTACGGCAACACCGGTGGGCAGCGCAGCGGCGCGACGCCGACCGGCGCGAAGACCAGCACCACGCCGCAAGGCAAGACGGAGGCCAAGAAGGACATGATCGCGATCATGGCCGCGCACCGCGTCCCCTACGCGGCCACGCTCTCGTTGGCACATCGCGACGACTTCCTGCGCAAGATCACGCTGGCCCTGTCGATGCACGGCTTCCGCTTCCTGCTCATGCAGTCGCCCTGCCCGGCTGGCTGGAAGTCAGACCCGGCCGAGACCGTCGAGCTCGTCCGGCTGGCGGTGGCCACCGGGATCTTCCCGCTGTACGAGGTCTTCGACGGCCGGCGCTACCGCATCAACGCGCGCCCCGACGCCACGCCGCTCGACGCCTACCTCGGCCGCCAGAGACGCTTCGCGTCCGGCGCCGACGCAGCGAACGAGCTACGACCGCAGATCGAGCGCGAATGGGCGCACCTCGAGGAGCTGGCCCGGACCTTCCCGGCGGACGACCTCTCGTAGCGGCCCGCGGTCGGCTTCGAGCGGGCAATGCTCCCTCGCGCGCGAGGGTCTTCACCTCGGCACCAAACGTTGGACTGCCCCCGCCCTACCGGCTATGTCATACGAGTCCGTGCCGGCACGCCCGCCAGCACTTCCGGGCTGAGGATCTCGTCGAGCCGCTCCTGGCTCAGAAGCCCACGCGACAGGACGATGTCGTGCACGGTCCGACCGGTCGCGGCCGCCTCTTGCGCGATGGCGGTGGCCAGAGCGTGCCCGAAGAGGGGGTTGAGCGCGGTCGCGAGCCCGATCGAGTCTTCCACCTGGGACCTGAGGTGGTCGACGTTCGCGGTGATCCCGGCGACGCAGCGTTCGGCGAGCGTACGACATCCCATCTCCAGGTGCGTGACGCTTTCGAAGAGGGCGTGCGCGATGATCGGTTCGAACGCATTGAGCTGGAGCTGACCGGCTTCAGCGGCAAAGCTGACGGTGACGTCGTTACCGATGACTTCGAAGGCGATCTGGTTGACCACCTCCGGGATGACCGGGTTGACCTTCCCGGGCATGATGCTCGAGCCGGCCTGCGCCGCAGGCAGGTTGATCTCATTCAGCCCTGCCCGAGGGCCCGACGACAGGAGCCTCAGGTCGTTGCAGATCTTGGACAACTTGACGGCGATCCGCTTGAGGACACCGGAGAACTGGACGAAGGACCCGGGGTCCTGGGTAGCTTCGATGAGGTCCGGCGAGGTGATCAGTGGAATCCCGGTGACCTCGCTCAGGTACCGGCAGGCCAGCTCGCAGTAGCCGGGCGGAGCGTTGAGCCGCGTGCCGATGGCGGTGCCGCCCAGATTCACCTCCGTGATGAGACGGCAGGCTTCAGCGAGTCGGCGCTCGTCTTCACCGATCGTGACCGCGTAGGCCGTGAACTCCTGTCCGAGCGTCATGGGGACGGCGTCCTGCAGCTGCGTCCGTCCGACCTTCACTACATCCGTCAACGTGGCGGCCTTGGCGGCGAATGCGGTGCGGAGAACCCCCATCGCTTCGAGGAGGCGATCGGCGGCAAGACGGAGCGCGACCTTCACCGCCGTCGGGTAGACGTCGTTGGTGCTCTGGCCCATGTTGACGTCATCGAGCGGATGCAGAAACGTGTACTCCCCGTGCTCGTGGCCGAGGTGCTCCAAGGCGCGATTGGCGATGACCTCGTTCGCGTTCATGTTGGCCGAGGTCCCGGCGCCGCCCTGGATCACGTCGACGACGAAGTGCTCGTGCAGCTGTCCAGAGCGGATCTCCTCGCAGGCCTTCAGGATCGCTGCGGCCTTGTCGGCCGTGAGCAGGCCCAGATCGCGGTTCGCTGCGGCGGCGGCGTGCTTCACGGACGCCAAGGCGTTGACCAGGTCCGGGTACGTCGAGATGGCGATGCCGGTGATGGGGAAGTTCTCCAGGGCGCGCAGAGTGTGGACGCCGTAGTATGCGCCGGCAGGCACCTGACGGTCGCCAAGCAGATCGTGTTCGACGCGGAACT
>JBBQFA010000228.1:0-4637 GCA_038321515.1 Thermoleophilia bacterium
AATTTGACAGCCAGGTGCTGATTGAAGATGCCAGTTTATTCAAAGCCCAAGGTCCAGTGTGGCACCAATCGGACCGCAAGGCCGACCATATTCCTGCAAAACTGCGTCATCTGGATCAGGATGCCAGTTTGCTGCGCTTCACGGTGCCGCTCTTCCCGGATGCCGTGCACAGCTTCCGCACGCCGGCTCTGATTTTGGCCGCGATCGGCATCATCTACGGGGCGCTGATGGCCTACGGCCAGAGCGACATGAAACGGCTCGTCGCCTACACCAGCGTGAGCCACATGGGCTTCGTGCTCATGGGCGTCTTCGCCTGGAACACACTCGCCTTGCAGGGCGTGATCCTGCAGCTCGTCTGTCACGCCCTTTCCACAGGCGCCCTCTTCATCATGGTCGGCGGCCTGCAGGACCGCATCCACACCCGTGATATGGGCAGGATGGGCGGCCTCTGGCAGGTGGCGCCCCGGATGGGCGGCACGGCGATGTTCTTCGCCCTCGCCTCGCTCGGCCTGCCGGGGCTCGGCAACTTCGTCGCCGAGTTCCTCATTCTCACCGGCACCTGGCAGGTGAGCCCGTGGGCCGCGGTGCTGGGCGCGATCGGGCTCGTCTTCGCCACCGTCTACGCCATGTGGATGATGCAGCGCGCCTTCCAGGGCACGGAGACGCACGGCTGGCGCTTTGCTGACCTCTCGCCGCGCGAGGTGGGCATGCTCGGCGCGATGGTCGCCGCGCTCGTCGTGATCGGCTTCTGGCCGCAGCCGCTGATCGCCACCGCGCGGCAGACGGTGACGGGGCTGCAGAAGATGACGGCCGCGAGCACGCTGGCGGCGCGGCCGCAGGCCCCCGCCGCACCGCGCCAAGCGGCTGCGCCCGAGACGCTCGCCGAGACCGGAGACCAGCCATGACCGCCGCCAGCCTCCTCACGATCTCGCCGCTGATCGCGCTCACGCTCACCCTCGTGATCGTGATGCTGGCGGCGGCCTTCTGGCGCTCGCACGGGCTGGCGCTCGGCCTCACCTTGGTCGGTCTCGCGACGACGGTGGGCACGCTCTTCGTCGCCGCGAGCCGCTCCGAGCGCCAGGTCACACCGCTGCTGCGGATGGACACCTACGCGCTCCTCTTCATCGGGCTGCTGGCGGCGGCGACCGCCGTCGTGGCGCTGCTCTCGTGGAGCTATCTGCAGCGCCGCGGCGTGCACCCCGAGGAGTACTACGTGCTGCTCCTCAGCGCCACGCTGGGCGGTGCGACGCTGGTCGCGAGCACGCACTTCGCCTCGTTCTTCCTCGGCCTCGAGATCCTGAGCGTCTCGCTGTACGGGCTCATCGTCTACCCGATCTATCGACGCCAGGCGGTCGAGGCGGCGGTCAAGTACCTGGTGCTCGCCGGCGCCACCTCGGCCTTTCTCGTCTTCGGCATGGCGCTGGTCTACGCGGAGACGGGCACCATGTCGGCGACCGGGGTCGCCGCCCTCGTCGAGCATGGACTGGGCCGTGACCAAGTGGTCGTCACGATCGGCATCGTGCTGCTGCTCGTCGCTATCGGCTTCAAGCTCGCCGTCGTGCCCTTCCATATGTGGACGCCGGACGTGTACCAAGGCGCCCCCGCCCCGGTCGGCGCCTACGTCGCGACCGTTTCGAAGGGCGCCGTCTTCGCTCTACTGCTGCGTTACCTGTGGCCTGTCGGGCTGCACCCGGACTCGGCGCTGTTCCTCGCCTTCGCCGCGATCGCCATCGCCTCCATGCTCGCCGGCAACCTGCTGGCGCTGCGCCAGGACAACGTCAAACGGATCCTGGCGTACTCGTCGATCGCCCACCTCGGGTACCTGCTGGTCGCGTTTCTCGCGACCGGCGAGCGGGCGGCGGTCGCCGTGACCTTCTACCTGGTCGCCTACTTCGCGACCACGCTGGCGGCCTTCGGCGTCGTCACCGTGCTCTCCACCTCGGAGCGCGATGCCGACTCCATCGCCGACTACCGCGGCCTCGGGGCACGTCGGCCCGGCCTCGCCGTGATCTTCGCCATCGCCCTGTTCTCGCTGGCAGGCATGCCACTGACGGTCGGGTTCATCGGCAAGTTCACGGTCGTCAGCGCCGGCGCCGGCTCGGCCCTGTGGGCGCTGGTGATCGTCCTCGTGCTCTCCAGCACCATCGGCCTCTACTACTACACGCGCCTGATCGTGGCGATGTACGTGCGGCGGCCGGAGGAGGCAGGCGGGACGGCTGCTGCGGTGACCGGCGGCGCCATCGGCCCCGTCGTCCTCACCGCTCTCACCGTCTTCCTGCTCGTGTTCGGCGTGTACCCGACGCCACTCTTCCACCTCATCGAGCGCGCCGTCTCGACACTGCCCTGACGGCGCGGTCATCCCCTCGCGGGGCGCTTCACGTGCGCGCCGTAGGCGACACTCGCACCTCGCCGGCGTGCTCGTGTACGAAGTCGACGAAGCGCCGCGGCGGTCGCCCGAGCAGGCCCTCCAGCCCCGTCTCGGGCGTCGCGAACTCGTCTCGCCGCATCGCCAGCCAAAGCTCGCAGAGCGCTTCGACAAGCTCGTCGGAGGCGCCCCGTCGATGCAGCGCCACACACGCCTCGTTCTCGCCGACATCCAGGTACTTGATCTGCTGGCCGGCCTCTCGGCTCAGGATCTCCGCGATCTCCACGTGGGAGAGCCTCTCGGAGCCCGTGAGCGCATAGACCGCGCCCTCATGCCCGTCCTCGAGCAAGACGCGCACGGCGGCGTCGGCCACGTCGCGGGCGTCGACGTAGCTGATACGCCCCTCACCCATAGGCGTGAAGAACGCGCCGCGCACCAGGATGCTCGGCGCGTACATCGTCAGAAAGTTCTGCATGTACGAGTTGGGCCTCAGGATGGTCGAGGGGATGGCCGACGCGGCCACGACCTCCTCGGCCTCGCGGTGCCAGGCCAGCAGCCGCCCCCCGGTCCCGCGGTCGGCGTGCAGAAACGACACCCGGACGAGGTGCCTGACGCCGGCGCGTTCCGCCGCCTGCACAAGGCTCTCTGTCATGGCGACCATCGTCGTCTCTTCTGGCGTGATGAGGACGGCCTTGTCGATACCCCGGAACGCCGTCTCCAGCGTGGCCGGCCGTTCAAAGTCGACCTCGACGAAGTCGACGGCAGCGGCCCGCGACTCGGCATCGTGATCAGGGTAGTGCAGGGCTGCCCGGACCTTGGCGCCGGCGGCCGCCAGTTGCCGCACCATCTCCTGGCCGGCGCGGCCCGAGGAGCCGGTCACCAATACGTGGGTACTCACCTCGACCTCCTCCAGTCGCCACCGCGGGCGCGGTGGACCCGATACTGCATGGTCCCACCGCGCGGCGGGGCCAAAACAGACCGCGTCGCCAGAAGGGGAACGCGGTGAAGACGAGGAGTCGGCTGAGCTCGCCGCATAGCGCCTACCCCGAGGGGGTACTATCCGCTGACAAGGACGACCATCTCACCAGGAGGATCCATGGCTTCAGCCGAGATCGAGAGCGGGATCTGCGGGTTCTGCACGACAGTGCGCACGAAGGCCGACGGACGTCGCGTGCGCGTGGAGTTCGAGACCACCTGCGGCTACGTCGAGAAGCTGGCCGAGCAGCTCACCGAGGTCGACCCGTACAAGGAGATCAGCTACCGCGGCGACGGGCCCGTGACTCTCAGGCTCGCCGCGGAGCACCTCGTCCACCCCGCCTGCCCTGTGCCGGCCGGCATCATCAAGGCGATCGAGGTCGAGGCCGGCCTGGCGCTGCCGAAGGACGCGAGCATCAAGCCGAGCAAGGAGTGAGGGTCGGCGCTAGTCGCTGAGGCGAAAGCGCCAGACGGCGAGGGCGAAGAGCACCGCCGCCCAGGCGACCGAAACGCCGAGCGCCGGCAGCACGTCGGAGACGCCGAAGCCGCATACGATGATGCCTCGCAGGCTGTCGAGTATCCAGGACCTTGGGTTTGTGCAGCAGCGCGACGCCGATGTTGACGCGGCGCTTCATGCCGCCGCTGAACTCGGTCGCGACCAAGGACGAGCTCGTCCGGCTCAGGGCCGCGGCCCGTGCGACGGCGATCAAGGACCGTCGCGTGAACATCCGCTTGTCGTCAGGTGACTTGAGCGACATCCAGGTCAGGGCGCTCGAGGAGGGCGTCCCGTACCAGACGCTGATCGCGAGCGTGCTCCACAAGTACGTGACCGGGCGTCTTGCCGAGCGGGCCGCGGCGGGCGGCGAGCCGGCGCCCGCGAGCAGGACGAGCGCTCAGCGCTAGGCCAGATCGCTGCCCAGGCGGAGACCAACTTCGGGCGCGCGAGCGAGTCGCCTCGGCTCACGCCCTCGCGAGCGTGAGGTCGACGACGTCGATGTCGGTGCGCGCGAAGTCGCCGCCGACGGCGATCAGCGGCACTCGCGTGCTCGCGGCCAGCGCGTAGGAGCAGCAATCGATGATGTTCAGCCCCGCCGGGTGGCGGCCCTTGCCGAAGCGCCGCCAGGCGTCCGAGGCCAGCGCCGCCTGGTCGGCGGTAAAGGAGACGACCTCCACGCCGAAGACGTTGAGGAGGTGCTCCAGTTCGGCCTGCCCGGCGGCCCCAAGGCGCGACGTCGTGACGATCGTGGCCTCCAGGGCGCAGCACGAGGAGATGGCCGCGGCGTCGGCCTCGGCCAGC
>JBBQFA010000229.1:0-4596 GCA_038321515.1 Thermoleophilia bacterium
ACGGCGTCGACCCCGGCGAAGCGCTTCGCCGTCGCCGGGTCGTCCTCGAGCAGCACCTTGACGCACGGCAGGGCGGCGCGCAGGAACAGACGCGTTCTGAGCAGCTCGCGGGTGCGCGCCTGCGGAAGCTCGTTGGCTACACTCGCCATCAGAACTCGTCCGCCCAGTCTTCGTCGGCCTCGAACTCGCGGTGCAGCAGCTCGCGCACCAGGCCGACGATGCCGTCCCCGTCGATGCAGTAGTGGCTGTAGAGGTCCTCCGGGTAGCCGACCTCGCTGTAGCAGTCCGGCAGGCCGGTCTTGGCGAAGGCGCAGCCTTTGCCGCTGGCGGCGATCACGTCGGCCACGGCGCTGCCGAGCCCGCCGATCACGTTGTGCTCCTCGACGACGAGGAGGCGGCGCGTGTCGACGACGGCCTTGAGGATCGCCTCTTCGTCGATCGGCTTGATCGTGTGCACGTCGAGGACGCGCACGCTGATGCCGTCCTGATCCTTGAGCAGCTTGGCGGCCTCGGCGGCGTGATAGACGGCGACGCCGCAGGCGATCACCGTGATGTCGGTGCCTTCGTTGATGGTCACCGCCTTGCCGATCTCGAAGCCGTAGTCGTCGTTCTCGAAGTGGGTCGGCTCGAAGCCCCGGCCGAGGCGGATGTAGACGGGGCCGGGGCGCAGCACCGCGGCGCGCACCGCGTTGGCCGTCTCCCAGCCGTCCGCCGGGACGATCAGGCACATGTTGGCGAGCGAGCGCTGGATGGCCATGTCCTCGGTGCAGTGGTGCGTGGTGCCGGCCTGGCCGAAGCTCACGCCGCCGTGCGTGGCGATGATCTTGACGTCGAGGTTCTGGTAGCAGATGTCGGTGCGCACCTGCTCGAGCGCGCGCATGCTGGCGAACGCCGACATCGTGCTCACGAACGGCAGCAGGCCGCTCTTCGCCATTCCCGCCGCGATGCCGAACAGGTCCTGCTCGGCGATACCGACGTTGAAGACGCGGTGCGGGAACTTGTCCTGGAAGACGCCGATCTTGGTGCTGCGCGCCAGATCGGCGGTGAGCGCGACGATGCGCGGGTCGGCCTCGGCCAGGTCGCAGAGGACGCGCCCGTAGATCTCGGCCTGCGTCAGCGTGTTGGCGTCGTAGACGTTCCAGGTGGTGCCGGTGACCTCGGTCATGACGCACCTCCCGCGGCCGGGGCGGCGGCTGCGCCGGCGCCGGCCGTTCCGCCGCTCATGATCGATGCCTTGGCCTTGGCGGCGAGCTCCGAGTCGATGCTGCCGTAGTGCCACTTCACTTCGTCTTCCATGAAGTCGACGCCCTTGCCCTTGACGGTGTCGCAGACGATCACGGTGGGTGCGCCCTTCGTCGCCTGGGCGCCCTCGATGGCTTCGCCGATCTGGGCGAAGTCGTGGCCGTCGATCTCGCGGACCTCCCAGCCGAAGGCCCGCCACTTATCGGCCAGCGGCTCGAGGCTCATGATGTCCTCGGTGCGACCGTCGATCATCATGTGGTTGCGGTCGACGAACGCGGTGAGCGTGTCGACCTTGAAGTGATGGGCCGCCATCGCCGCCTCCCACACGGAGCCCTCGTCACACTCGCCGTCGCCGAGGAGGCAATAGGTGCGCCAGGCCTGCTTCTGGAACCTGGCGCCGAGCGCCATGCCGACGCTCATGGAGAGGCCATGGCCGAGCGAGCCGGTGCTGGCATCGACGCCCGCCACCTTGTTGCCGTCGAGGTGCATGCCGAACGGGCTCTTGAAGTGGTTGAACTCGTGCAACAGCACCTTGTCGAAGTAGCCCTTGTCGGCGAGCACAGCGGAGAGACCGACGCCGCCGTGGCCCTTGCTGAGCACAAAGCGGTCGCGCTCGGGCCAGCCCGGCTCGTCGGGCCTCACGTTCAGGTAGTGGTAGTAGAGGGCGGTGAGCACATCGGCCATGCTGAGCGCGCCGCCGATGTGGGCGCCGCCCGCCCAAACGGTCACGTCGACCATGTCGCAGCGCAGCTGCTGCGCCTTGGCCTGGAGCTTTCTGATCTCGTCGGCTGTCAGTGGCATCAGCTACCCCCTTGCCCCTCGGGGCTCTTCTCCAGCGCCGCGAACGCGTCGTCGGCGATCGCCAGGGTGCGGTCCAGGTCCTCCTGCGTGTGGGCGCAGCTCATGAACCAGTTGTGGTGCGAGGTGAAGTAGGCGCCGCGGCGGGCCGCCTCGCCGCAGAAACGCTGGTGCAGCATGAGGCTGGGGTCGTCGACGAGACGCAGGTACGGCATGCTCGGCACACCGCTGACCTTGAGCTCGTAGCCGTGCTTGTCGGCGAGGCGCTTGAGGCCGTCGGCGAGCGTGCGGCCGTAGTCTTGCATGCGGGTCGGGGCGTCGAGACGGACGAGCTCGTCGAGGCAGGCGACGGCGGCGGCCATGGGCACCGCCTGGTACCAGTAGCTGCCGGTGTAGAAGACTTTGGCGGCCTCGCCCTTGAGCGCCTCGCTGCCGACGATCGCCGAGATGGGGTACCCGTTGGCGATCGCCTTGCAGTAGCACGCGAGGTCGGGGGTGAAGCCGAAGTAGTCTGCGGAGCCGTGCAGGCTGAGACGAAAGCCGCAGCGCACGTCGTCGACGATGAGCACGACGCCATCCTTGTCGCAGAGCTCTCGGATGCGCTGCCAGTAGCCTTCGGCCGGCAGCTGGCTGTCGGCGAACGTCGGGTGGTGGTACGGCGTGGCGATGAAGCCGGCGACCTTGCCGGGGTTCTCGGCCAGGACGCGTGCGAAGGCGGCCGCGTCGTTCCACGGGATGCGGACGAAGTCGGCGACATCGTCCGCGAGGACGCCGTGGTGGCCGCCTCCCTGCATCCACGGCGCGACGCCGTGGTAGCCGCCGTCGATGGCGACGATGAGAGGGCGGCCGGTGGCCGCCCGCGCGATCATCGTCGCGTAATTGGTCATGTCGCCGCCGTTCTTGGCGAAGAGCGCCCAGTCGGCGAATGAGATCAGGTCGACGAGCTTCTCGGCCAACTCGACCATGACCGGCGCCGGGCAGGCGAGCGTGTCACCGAGCTTGCGCTGCCGGGCGGCGGCTTCATGCACGACCTTGTTGTCGTAGCCGAGGACCATCGGCCCGTAGGCGCACATGTAGTCGATGAAGTCGTTGCCGTCGACGTCGGTGAAGTGCGCGCCCGTGCCGCTGGCGGCGTAGAACGGGTAGCTCGTGGGCGGCACCAGCGGCGCCGGGCTGAAATGGCCGTAGATGCCGCAGGGGATGACGCGGGTCGCACGCTCGAAGAGCTCCTGCGACCTGGCGAACGAATACGTTTTCATGGCGTTCGCTCTCCTCAGCCGGCGGGTTGAGACGCCGGAGCGGCCGCGGCCGCCGGCGCGAGGTATTTGGGCACGCGGTCGAGCACCAGGCCGAGCGTGTCGACCATGCCGATCCGACCCCAGATCTCGATGTCGCCCTTGGCCACGGCGGCGAACGTGTCGAGCTTGCCGTTCAAGAAGTCGTTCGCGACCTGCAAGCCCGGGAGCAGCACCAGCGCGCTCGGGTGCGGCAGCTCGCCCTTGACCGGCAGCACGCCGGAGGCCCCGCAGACGAGACTGACGGCGGGCCCGTCGGGCAGCACCTTGAGCACGATGGTGCCGTGCGAGAGGCCGTGGCGCAGCGGTATGCAGTCGGGGTCGGCGGCGAGCAGCTGCGGCACGGCGAAGGCCGCCGTGTTCATGGTCAGCCGCGTGTTCATCGCCAGGTAGCCGGGGTGCGCGAGCAGCTCATCAGATGGCGTGAGGTAATAGGACAGCCGGTCGGTGAGCTCGCTGAACGGGCCCTGCAGGAACTTCAGGTGGGTGAAGCCCCACACGGGGATCGGCTGGGACGTGCCGTCGAACATCTTGTTGAGGTGGCTACCGGACGTGAAGACCAGGACCACGGACGGGGTGGACGGGGCGGCGGCGCCTGCGGCTCCGCCCCTGTGCCTGTCCGGCCCTGTCCCCTCCCCCACCGTGCAGACGCCGCCGGCAAGGCGCACCCACGCCTTGGGCCCGCCGGTGACGTTGAACTTGACGGTGATGCGGGCGCCCGCGACGAGCTCCCGCATCTCCGCGTCGCCCGCCACGACATCCTCGAGATTGGGAAGAACGGCGAGAAGATTGAGGCGCGCGCGGACGTCGTCGCGGCTCATGGTACTGCCCCTGCGATGCTCATGGCGCTGCCCTCCATTCAGACACCCACGGTGAGCTTGCTCACCGACTGCGAGCTACCTCCATCGTAGGACTTCGCGGCGGCGGAGTCCACGAGAAGCGGCCGCCGGCGAGGCGGTTGCGCCGGCGCGAACCTCAGATGCCCGCCGCGACCACGACGGTCCAGACCATGACGAGCGCGATGAACACCCGTTGGAGGAGGCCGGCGTAGCGGCCCACGACACGGAGCGGCGCGGGCATGCCCGCGTGGGGCGCGCGCTCGACGGCCCTGACAGAAGCGCCCATGAGCGACGGCGTCGCCGGTGGGGTCGCGGGCTCGGCGACCGGGGCGGCCGACGCCGCGGCGGGTCCGCCTGCGGCGTCCGCCCCGGGTAGGTCCCCGGCTCCCGCCGCCCCGGCGAAGCCGACAACCTGAAGGAGC
>JBBQFA010000230.1:0-4589 GCA_038321515.1 Thermoleophilia bacterium
GGAGGTGCAGCCGGCGGGCTGGCGGCGCCGGCGGGCGCGGCCGGCGGGCTGGCGCCGGCGGGCGCAGCCGGCCCGGCACTCCTCGGCCCCGTCTCCCGGCCCGCTCGCGAGACCGCGCTGATCGTCATCGCCGCGGTCGCCCTGCAGGGCATCGCGTGGCTCGTGCTCATCGCGCTGCTCGGCGATGGCCGCGTCTGGTACGGCTTCTACGACGTCTCCGACATCGCCGTCTACTTCGACTACGCACAGAAGGTCGCCGCCGGGCAGCGGGTGTACCTCGACTTCGCCTTCGAGTACCCGCCGCTCGCCCTGCCGCTCTTCGTCCTGCTGCCGCACGTCGACTTCGGCGCCTACCAATCGTGGTTCGCGACCGAGATGATCGCGCTCTGCTCGGCCGCCGCCGCGCTCACCGCCGCGACGGCGGCGGCCCTCTGGCGCGGGGTCGCGCGGCCGCTGGCCGCGGCCGCCGCCTACGCCGTCGCCGTGCTCGCCGCCGGCGCGATCACCGCCAACCGCTACGACGTGGCGGTCGCCCTCACGATCGCCGCCTGCCTCTTCTTCCTCGCGCGGCGCCATACGGTCGCCGCCGGCGCGGCGCTGGGCATCGGCGTGGCGCTCAAGCTCACTCCCGGCATGCTGTTGCCCCTGGTGCTCATCATCGCCGAGGGGCGGCGACGGGTGCTCTACGCTCTCGCCGGCTTCGCCGTCTTCGCCGCCGTCCCGTTCGTGCCATATCTCGGGCGCGTCAGCGGCCTCACGAACATCGTCACCTACCACGCTCAGCGCCCGCTGCAGATCGAGAGCGTGCCCGGCACGCCGTACCTCATCGCCGGCTCGCTTGGCGCGCGGGGCATCGGCACCGGCTCCTCGTTCGGCTCGCAATCGCTCGCCGGCCCCGGCAGCGAGCTGGTCGCGAGCGTCGCGCCCTGGGTCGGCGTGCTGCTGGTCGCCGCCGTGTACGTGCTCATCTGGCGGCGGCGCGCTCTGCTGCGCGCGGCGCCGCAGTTCGTCCCTGTGGCGGCGCTCGCCTGCGTACTCGTCTTCACCGTCTGCAACAAGGTGCTCTCACCGCAGTTCCTCGTGTGGACCTTCCCTCTGGTGGCCCTCGTGCTCGTCGGCGAAGGTCGCGGCCAGAGGCTCACGGGCCTGCTCACGCTGACGGCTATCGCTCTCACGCAGGTCGAGTTCCCCGACCTGTACTGGCGCGTGGTCGACCTCGAGCCGGGCCCGGTCTTCGTCGTCGTGGCCCGCAACCTCGTACTCATCGCCGCCGCCGCGGTGGCGGCGATGACGCTGTGGCGGCTGCCGGCCGAGGCGGAGGCGGCCGGCGGGGCCGCGCCGCCGGCCTGACAAAGGGCCAAGCCTCGGCGCAGCCGTCCCGACTGTGAGCCGGGCCCAGGCGCGGCTCCCGCTTCCGCCTGACCCGGCCGGTTTCCGGCCTCCGGCGCATCGCATAACATGGCGCCGGCCCCGCGGCCGCGCGGCCGGCGCCGCGGCGCCGCGCGGCCGTCCTCCCCGCCGCATCAGGATGATCCTTGGACGCACGCCTGCAAACGAGTGGCAAGCAGTTCCTCAAGTTCGCCGTCGTCGGCGCGACCGGCACCATCGTCAACCTCGTGGTCCTCAAGGCGACGCTTCTCCTCTGGAGCCGCTTCGCCGCCGAGACGCCGTTCGCGGCTGAGATCTTCGCCAGCGGCCTGGCGTTCGCCGTCGCCGTGGTCAACAACTACCTGCTCAACCGCTGGTGGACGTTTCGCTCCAAGGGCAGCATGGGCGGCGAGTTCGCCAAGTTCCTCACCGTCAGCATCGCCGGTCTCGGATTGAACGAACTGGTCTTCTGGGCCTGCCGCGGCCAGATCGGTCTCGGCGTCATCGCGAGCCAGCTCGTGGCCATCCTCTGCGTGCTCCCCTTCAACTTCGCCTTCAACAAACTGTGGAGCTTTCGCGGCTCGTGAGCGACCCCCGCCCGAATCCCGCGCCGCACGCGGTCAACCGGCTCCTCGCGGCGGCCACCGCCGTGGTACTCACCCTCCTGGTGCTCGGGGTGCTCTTCCCGAACCTGTGGTACGGGCTGCACGACATCACCGACCTGCCCGTCTACCACGGCTACGCGCAGCGCATCGCCGACGGCGAGACACCGTACACGCCGTCGTTCGAGGTCGAGTACCCGCCGCTCGCGATTCCCCTGTTCCGGCTCCCCGGCCATACGGACGACGCCGGCCTCTACGGGGTCCTGTTCAACGTCATGATGGGCCTGTTCACGGTCGCCGCCGCGGCCGTGACCGCGCTCGTCGCCTGCCGCCTGTGGCCCCGCGGCGGCCGGGCCTACGTCGTCGCCGTTCTCTTCCCCGTCGGCGTCGCGCTCACGGGCGCCATCATCATCAACCGCTACGACGTCGTCGTGGCGCTGCTCATCGCCGTGTTTCTGCTATGCCTCAGCGCCCGCTGGTACACGGCCGCCGGGTTCGTCCTCGGCATGGGTTTCGCACTCAAGATCACGCCGCTCGCGCTCCTGCCCCTCGTACTCCTGCTCGCCGGGCCGCCGCGCCGCTGGCTCTGGCCGCTGATCGCGTTCGCGGCCGCCGCCGTCGCCCCCTTCCTCCCCTACGTCTTCAACTCGCGAGAGGGCGTCTGGTACGTCTTCCAGTACCATCTCGAGCGCCCACTACAGATCGAGAGCGTGCTCGGCACGCCCCTGCTCTTCGGCAAGCTCATCGGCCTCACCGAGGCCACGTGGGCACACAGCCACGGCTCCCATTCGCTGGTCGCACCCGGAGTAGGGCTGCTCGCCAACATGTCCGGCGGCCTCACGCTCCTCGCCGTCGCCGCCATCTACGTTGTCGTCTGGCAGCGCCGCGAGCGGGTCCGGGCGACGCTGCCCGACCAGGTGCTCACCGTGCTCGCCCTCATCCTCGCCCTCATGACCTTCGGCAAGGTACTCTCACCGCAATACTTCATCTGGACCCTCCCGGCGTGGGCCCTCGTCGCGGCGCGCGACAAGTGGATCGCGATCCTCGGCGGCCTGACGCTGCTGCTCACCCAGGTGGAGTTCCCCGCGCTCTACTGGCGGCTGCTCGACATGGATCCTGCGCCGCTGGCGGTCGTCATCGCGAGAAACACGCTGCTGCTGGCGACGTTCGCGTACACACTGTGGAGGCTGTGGAGGTTGCCGGAGACGGCACCGACGAAGGCACCGGCGGCGCGGTCCTGACCGTAGCGCCTGGTTGCGCACCGAAGCGCCGCGAGACCAGGGCAGTAGAGGAAGGTCGTGGCCGCCGGCGGAAACCCCGAGGACGGCGACTATCTGCTGGAGTACCCCGCGTAGCGAGAATCCTCACTCTGTTCGCCGGTGATGACGACTCCGACCTTCCGGCACGGAAGAGACCCCAGCGCCTCGCGCCCCTCTTCAAGGATCGGCCTGCGAGACTTCCTTATGCTTGCCACCATGAGCAGTCCGTCAACGGACGGAACGAGCGCCCCGACGTCACCGAAACCCAGAAGCGGAGGCACGTCGACGAGGACGTAGTCCACATTCAGCTGCGAGACCGCCGCAAGAACGGCCGCGACGCTCTGCGACGCGACCACCTCGCCGGGGTTGGGAGGCATTGGCCCCGAGGTGAGGATCCGCAGCGAGCCCTCCCACGCCGGCTGGCGATTCGCCGGTCGATCAGGCCTGGTGACTGTTCGTACGCCCACTTCCGCTGGTCTGTCGAAACTCTGGAGGGCTGCGTCCAGCGAGATCTTGCCAAGGGCCACGGAGGTGAGACCCGGCGACTTGCCGATGTTGAACAAACGATGTACACGCGGGCTGCGAAGGTCGGCGTCGATGACGACGACCTTCTTCCCCGCACGAGCGAGGGTAACGGCGAGATTGCACAGGGCCACGGTCTTCCCTTCTCCCTTGAGACAACTGGAGAAGAGAAGTACGCGGAGGCGATCGTCGATGTTGATCCAGTCCAGATTGCTGCGCAACACGCGCAGCGCTTCGCTGAACGTCCCTTCCGGCTCACTGAGGGCGGCCAGATCGTCGCCCCGTGAACCCCGAGAAGTCAGCACGGGAAGCCGCCCGACGATGTTGAGACCCAATATCGACGCCACCTCGCGATACTCGCGTACCCTGACGTCGAACTGCCCGATGACGAAGGCCGTGACGACGCCGAAGAACAGACCCGCGATCAATCCGAGCATCGTCGACTTGACAGGCTTGGGGGATGCCGGCGAGGACGGTGGCGTCGCGGGGGCGAGGATCACGAAGTCCCCGGTCGCAGTGGCCCCCGCAAGCTGGAGGTCGCGCAACTGCAGCGAGAGGGAAGCATAGTCGGGACTCAGCCTCGACTGCGATGACTGGAACGCGTCAAGCTGCTGCTGGATCACGCGCTGGGCAGCCTGAAGGCGCTCCTCCTGATTGGACTTGCGCAGCGCGATGACGGCCTCGGCGTAGGCGTTGGCGACATCGGCCGCCGCCTGTGGAGTGGACGTCTGCGCCGTCACGTCGACAGAGTCGGCGACGGCGTTGCTCGACGTGCCCGGCGGAGTCTTCACGGTCGCGGTGACCGTGTAGTCACCGCCGGCTGCTCCCTGCCCCAGGG
>JBBQFA010000231.1:0-4543 GCA_038321515.1 Thermoleophilia bacterium
GCGTCAGGACGAGAAGATCTGCGCCGTCATCAACACGCGCAACTTCGGCGAGAGCGACGGCAAGTACCTCATCCTCGGCACGCGCAAGGGCATCGTGAAGAAGACGCTGTTCGCCTCCTACAACACCAAGCTCAAGGCCGATGGCCTCATCGCCATCAAGATCCGCGAGGACGACGAACTGCTGGCCGTGCGCAACACCTCGGGCGACGACGACCTCATGATGATCAGTCGCCTGGGCCAGGCGATCCGCTTTCACGAGGCCGACGTGAGGCCCACGGGGCGAAGCGCGTCGGGTGTTCACGGCATGCGCCTGCGCAAGGGCGACGAAGTCATCAGCATGGACATCGCCCGCGACGACAGCGACCTCTTCGTGATCACCGAGAACGGCTTCGGCAAGCGCACGCCGATCAGCGAATACCGCATCACCGCTCGCGGCGGCCTCGGCGTGCGCACCATCGCGCTCACCGACCGCAAGGGCTATTTGGTCGGCGTCAAGGTGGTGCGCGAGAACCACGAGATCATGCTGCAGAGCCGCGACGGCGTCATGATCCGCGTGCGCGCCGACGGCATCAGCCGCCACGGTCGCGCCACCCAGGGTGTCAAGGTCATGAACATGCGCGAGGGCGACGTCGTCAGCGCCATCGCCCGCATGGTGGTCAGCGAGAGCGGCGCGACGGACGAGGAGATCGACGCGGATTGACCGCAGCAGGCGGGTCAACGTGGGTGCGGCGTAGCGGCACATCACACCAAGCCGGACCCGTGAGACGCGGGCTTGGCTCATGGTCGATGAGGGCCGGGGAGGCACAGCCTCCCCGGCCCTCGCGCCTTCACGACCCTTCCCGCCGGAATGGCACTAGCCGTGTGCGGCCCCGGGGGTGTGCCACCCGGCAGCGCCGTGGCGGTCAGGCGCCCGTCGCGGCGCGCGCGCCAGCCGGCGAGTGGAGCAGCAACGCGGCCTTGACGCCGACGCCGGCGCGGGTCAGCACCGCGGCCGTGTGGTTCACGGCGTCGTGCTTGTCGAGGAAGTTGCGCTCGAGGCCGGGCATGAGGCCGTCGGCGACGACCTGCTCCTTGGGCATGAAGTAGTCGAGGATGTCGCTGGGGTGATCCCGCGTCGCCTCGATGGCGGGGTCGCCGCCCTCGTGCTTGGCCGAGATGTTGGGCACCGTGGCCGCCGCGGTCACGACATCGGCGCGGCGGTCGTAGGGCTGCCGCACGATCGACTTCCAGGTCTCGGTGACGTGATGCTCGAAGCGCACGGCGCTCTCAAGGCCGAGTCCGCGACGGACCTCAGCGTCGTCAAGCAGCGTGGCGACCTCGACGGAGTTGGAGAGGTTGAGGCCGGCCATGCTCGTCGAGCCGTCATCGCCGGCCAGAAGTCGCGCGCCCATCAGCAGCCACAGGACAGACCAGGGGTTGTCCACGCCCATGAACACCGACACCTTGAACTCGTTCTCAATGCCGAGCTTGTGCATGAGCAGCGAGACGAGGATCGTCCCGCTGTTGACGTTCAGCGCCTGGCGGATGCCGTACTCGGTCAGGTAGTGGAGGTACTCCCGGGCCCACCTGAGCGGATAGTCGTTGGGCTGGCCGATGCCGCCGAAGTAGCCGGTGATCGTCTCGGGGCCGCCGAGGTGGACGTTGCTCCCGTCGGTGCCGCGTGTGTCCAGCGTCTCCACGTGTGTGGCGCCGATGATCTGCATGGCGGCGGCGACGGCGAGGATGTCCTCCCCGGGGGCCGACTGCTCCACCATGTTGCGCACGCGGATGTAGCGCGAGGGCATGAGCTCGTATCGCTCGATGGCCTGCTTCGCCTCGGCGATGAGCCAAGGGAAGTACTGCAGGGCGCTGACCTCGAGGGTGACGGCGTTGGTCTCGTCGACCACGGTCTCGTCGGCGGCCGCGCCGAGGATGCCGCGCCGGTACTCGGGTAGTGTCACAAACGCGCCGGCGTCACGCTGCTTGGCCAGCCAGTCGAGGTCGTCGAGGAACGGCGAGTCCTCACGCTCCAGGCGAGCGAGCCGGGTCTCGAGGCAGCCGGCCGCATGGGCGTCGCGGTTGATCGCCGCGACGCCGCCGTAGCTGTCGATCAGGTCGAGGAGACCCTCGACGAGCCGGTTGCCCGGGTCGGCGAGGAAGTCGCTCACAGCCTCCACGTCGGCCGGTCGGATGCGGAGCTGGTCGCGCATGGCATCTCGGTCCATCGTTTCTCCTTCGCGAGTGCGGCCAGCCTCTCGGACGGCCGCGCTAGTCGTGGTTCTCCAGCACCGGCCAACCGGCGTCCGCCTTGACTTCGGTGAGCACCAGCAGCGTCTCAAGCTTGTCCACACCGGGGATCGCGGCGATGTCGGTCTTGATGAGCACGCCGAGACGCTCGAGGTCGCGTACGGCGACGTGAACGAGATAGTCGAACCGCCCTGTGATGTGGTAGCAGGCGCGCACGCCGGAGACGCGGAGGATCCCGTGCTCGAAATCCTCGATGTGGCCGCGGCTGTGTGAGCTGAGCTCCGCGGCCACGAACGCCTGGAGGCTGACGCCGAGCGCCTCGGGCGCCGCGTCGGCCCGGTACCCGCGGATCATGCTGTCGCGCTCGAGCCGGCGCACACGCTCGAGCGTGGCCGAGGCGGAGAGGCCGACTCGCTCCGCCAGATTCGCGTTCGTCTGTCGGCCGTCGGCCTGCAGCTCGGTGATGATGAGGCGGTCGAGAGCGTCCACTGATCCTCCGCTGATGGCGTGCTCCAAGGTCAGGATGACCGCAGGAGCTTCGACAGGTCAAGGTATCCGCAGGATATGCTGCGGCAGAATGCTTAACAAGAAGGAGCAACGGCTGGTCTGGCGCGATTCTCCGGAGATTCTGCGGCTGGGTCTCGGGAGGGTCGTGTGCCGCGACGAGCCGGCGACCGGCCGGGATCTAGCTCATCGTTGCCCGAACGAGGACGCCGCTGAGGACGCCGCCCCGGACCATGTCGAGGATGCCCGCGTACTCCGCGGCCACGAACTCGTACCACCCGCGGCCGAATTCGCGGACGATCTCCGTGCGCTTCGCGGCGATGCGGTCGCACAGATCGACGTACCAGCGGATAAGTTCGTGTTCGAGGTCCCGGGACTCCGTGAGCAACCAGCCGGCGGTCGCCAGGATCTCCGGCAGCTCGCGCGGACGTAGGGGGCGCCACCATTCCAGGCTGGGGTGGCCGGCGGTCGCGTCGGGGAAGAGGCCGCGTGGGTCCGAGTACTCGAGCAGACGCAACTCGGCGCCGGGCGTAGCCAGAGCGCCGAGTTGCGCCAAGGCCTCGCGCTGGTCGGGTACGGCGTAGAGCGCCGTCATCGAGTAGATCAGGTCGAACGGCCCGCTGAGGACGTCGCCGGCGCGCTGCAGGTCGCCGGCGATGACGGTCACGTCGGGATGGCGCTTGCGCGCCAGGCAGACGGTCGCCGCGTCGATCTCGATACCGGTCACGACGCCGAGGCCGTGGGCCTGCACCCAGGCCGCTGTGCCCGCGCCACCGCAGCCTGCGTCGAGGATGCGGCGGCACGGGTCAGGGCCGAGCCCGGCGAACAGAAGTCGGTTCGCCTCCTCTTCGCCGGGGTGCGCGTAGTCGCCGTCGCGCAGGAGCGCGAGGACACGCTTGCCTGTGGCGTTGTTCATCGCATTCGGGCGGTCAGGCGGTAGCGCGTCAGGCTCGTCAGGCGGCAACGCGTCCGGTCCATCAGCCGGTGACACGGCCAGCCCGTCGGCCGGCTCCCCTGAGGCGCCGGCTATCATCTCGCCATCGCTCGTCGTCACCCGCCGCTCTCAGATCAGCTCGTGCAAGCACTGCACCAGAGGGTCGAACTCCGGACCGGTGAAGCAGTACCCGATGTTGGTGAAGGGCTCGCGGAGCCGCTTGACCTCGCCGGCGACGCCCTTGCCGTCGAGGATCACGGCGGCCATCAGGCCGGCGACCTGGGCGAACTCCGCCGGCCCCATGCCGAAGCGGGTCATCTCGGCGACGCCCAGACGCAGTGCGCCGGCGGCGGTGAAGCCCTCTTCGTCCGGCGCCGCCTGGTAGTTGACGATGATGCCGCTGTCCTCGAGTCGGCCGGCGACCTCGGGGCCTTGGCCGTAGCCGACCCGCACAATGACCTGGTGCGTCTCGGTGTAGCTGACGTCCGGGTCGCCGGCTACGTCGAGCCCGGCGTCGTGCAGCGCCACGGCGAAGGCCTTGGCTTTGGCGATCACCGCCCGCTGGTAGGCGTCCTTGAAGTGGTTCATCTCGTAGGCCGCCATGAGCAGTCCCAGCAGCGACCCGAGGTGATGGTTGCTCACCGAGCCGGGGAAGGTGCGCCGCTCGATCGCCTCCCACAGGTCCCACTTCTCGTCGGTCTCACCCCAGCGGGCGCCGACGATGCCGCGCTGCGTGCCGAAGAAGGTCTTGTGGGTCGACCCGGTGACGATGTCGGCGCCCTCGACGAAGGGTTGCTGGAAGTGCGGACCGACGAGGCCGAGCACGTGAGCCATGTCGTACATGAGCACGGCCGGGATGCCGGCCGCGTCCAGGAACTG
>JBBQFA010000232.1:0-4515 GCA_038321515.1 Thermoleophilia bacterium
TCTTCGACATGATTGTGCACACCGACAACCGCGCGAAAGTCGAGCATCTCGGCCATTGGCTGCGATCGACCTAGACCTGGACGGCGATTTCCGATTCCGGGTATACTCCAGTCAGAACTGCGGTGCACCCCTGCGGGGGACACCTGAGACGGCCGGATGCTTCCGGCCGTTTCCATTTCTCGATGCGCCGTGCAACCTCAGCGAGCGCACTCCTCCCCAGCGAGAGCAGCAGTTGCAGGAGGCCGCGGAGAGCCGCAGTGACTTCAGGGAGACAGGGAAGATCAACGCCACACGCCTTCCCGACATGAACCTGCAGGTCTCGCGGATACGAACCGGGGTAGGATGGGAATCGCATTCACTGGAGGGCATGGGTGATGTGCCCGGCGATACCGACGAGGACTGAGATGAGCGCAGAATACCGTTCAGATGCCGAGAACAGCGTTCTCAGGCCGGCTGGGCCATACCTGATCGACAAGTCCTACGACTCCGCGGCCCAAAGCCACAGGCTGATCAAGCCGACTGTGGTGCGGCCAGCGATCACGCCGAGCATCACCGTCGCGCCAGTCGTGCGCGGCACTGCGCAGCCGAAGCGGGGCTAGGCGCCGCCACCTGGCGCCGGGCCACCCGGCTGTTCGATCCCCCACCGACATCACACCCGGGTGCGGGTAGATGGCTTCGCAGTAACACGGGAGGCGCGCTTTCATGACCGAGCCGAACAGCGGGATCACGCTTGTCCCCCGAAACGGACTCTTCACCCGGCGTCCGGTGCCGCTCGAGCAGCTCATGGAGAGCCAAGGCATTCACGGCCCCCAAGGCTTGTCCACTTTCGCCGATCCCGAGTGGGAGTCCGACGACCAGAGCCGGCGATTCCTTGAGGCCATCTTCGCCGAGAGTGGCTGACGCAGGAGCAGGGTCTCAGAGGTCCTCTCGGGCAAGCGCCCGCTCACGCTGACATGATCCGCGCGCTCCACGAGGGCCTCGGCATTCCCCCCGGCGTGCTGCTGCAGTCACCGAAGCGCGCGGACTGGCACCGATCCCCACGCGCCGAGGCGGACCGCTGTGGCACAGGAATCCGGGTGCTCCGCGCAGTACACTCAGATGACCCACTCGCGACCCGAGAGACTTCAATGACTGATCTGCCCACGCTGTTCACCATCGGCTATGAGAAGCGCAGCATCGAAGACATGCTCTGGCTGCTGCGGGCGCATGATGTCGAGTGCGTGGTCGACGTGCGGCTCAAGCCATGGAGCAGGAAGCCTGGCTTCAGCAAGACCAAGCTGGCAGCGTCGTTGGCGGACGGCGGTGTCGACTACGTCCACGCTGGCGGTCTCGGCAACCCCCCGGAGATCCGCGAACTGTATCTCGCGGGCAAGCCCGAAGCGGGGCATCGCGCGTACCGCCGGCACCTGTCGAACGGCGCCAGCGCCGCCTTGGAGGGAATCATAGCATCGCTGGGCGACAAGCGCGTGGCGCTGCTTTGCCTCGAACGAGATTCGCGAGTCTGCCATCGTTCCGTAGTCGCCCAGATGATTGCGGAGCGCACCGGCGAACGTGCCGTCATCGACCTCTAGCCTCGCGGCGGCCAGAACACGCCCAGCACGAGGAACCCGTCGTGGTTGCGGTACTGGTTGCCCACGATGAAAGCCGTGTCCTTGCCCGGGCCACACATCGTGTCGAGCCACCTCTCGCGAAGCTTGTCGAGAAGCAGCCGCCCATCCCCGTATCGCTCGCGCCAGCTTCGGTAGCTCTCCGCCAGCTCCCAATCGACAATGGTCTGGTTGTGGCCTGCGCACGACGGGTCGGAGCAGCGATAGTGGTATCGGAAGCGGTACGGGATCTTCTCGAGGCTGCTCTTGTCGGGCAAGAACAGGCTCGGCTGGTCGGCAATCGCCTGCTGGTCGTCGTCCCAGTCGTCGCCGATACGCTCCCACGAGAAGTCCTTGATCTCCGCAGGGCGAAAGACACCGAGTGATCGCCCGTCAGCGTTCTGCAACTCTCGCAGCTGGCACATGGAGTCAAGCATCAGGGGCTCGATGAGGGCCTTGCGCTCACGCCAACCCTGTTTGGGAGGAATGCGGTCGCCAATGATAATAGTGTCCAGCACGGGTCGGACGCTCTCCGGTCGTGGATCGGCCGCATCAATGATGTCGAGCGTCACGTTCTGGTACTTCTTGAACCGATCCGCATAGTGCATGTCGCGGAACGCGACCGGGTACAGGCGCACCCATCTCGGCTCCTCACAGTCGGTGCGGATGCCGGCGACGCAGACGGTCTCGCCGTGCTTCTTGCTGATGCTTGGATACGCCTTGACGGTGACGACCATCTCGATGTGCTCAGTCACCTCGCGGACCTCCGTTTCGGCTGCAGCCGTCAGACTAGCGCAGTGCTTGCCACCGAAGGAGGCCACGTGCACGCCGCCTGGTTGACGTTGTCACACTCCTGAGCGCGTCACGCACTGGCGAACGCCCGGTGCAAGACAGCTCGGTGGAGGATGAGGCGCTCGCGTTCAATGGCGTCGAGCCTCGCCCGCACGGCGGACCCGTGACTATCTGCCCAGTTCATTCGCTCTACGGCGAGGCGTTGGCCGTCCATCGAAGGCAGCGGGACGACCAGAGCCATGAGGCTGGGCTTCGAGATGTTCTGCATGGTGGGTGACGTTCCCGAAGCCGCGGCTTCGATTTGTGTTCTCAGGTCCGGGGTCTTCAGGATGAAATTCAGGTAGGCCGGCAGAATCCTGGTGTCCGGGTGGAACTGCACCCGGAACACCTTGTCACACAGCATGAGCTGAGGTGGAGTGCTCTCGACCTCAACGCAGGCACCGACCAGCTCCCGGGTATTGGCACGCGAGATCAGCACGTCTCCGGGGCCTATCTCATACCGCGGCCGAGGCGTGAGACCATCTGGAAGCTGCTTGTTCTCGCTCGAGTCGTAACGACCGAATGATACGGCCCCGAGCTTGATGACTCCCCATTCGCCGTCCGCCGCGGGGTATGGCAAACACGCGGGGCTCCAGCCGTTCTCCAAGTCCCTGATGACATCTCCCATTGCAACGTTCACAGACGCGCCGCAGCTATGGAGAGCAATGCCTTGAACGCTGGCGAGCAGAGCGCGCAGCTCGGAACGCGTCCGCTCGTGCCCGCCCTCCAAGTAGGCGAAATGAAGAGTGAGTCGACTGAGCCTCTCCACCACTCGCCGCTGCTCCTCGATGGGCGGAAGCGGCATCTCGATGTCGAGGAATGCGGCCTCCTTCAGGCGGACTCGGTTAGTGGAGCCTTCGCTGGCGTGTCGACAGGCGTCGACGAACCGGGTGGTCTTGCTGTACCAGCCGAGGTAGCCCGGCAGAAGGCTCTTCTCGCCACAGTCGAAGACCGGGAAGTCGTTGGTGACGATGGCGCCTTCGAGGTCGTCTGGGATCACGCCAGTTGAGCCGTGACGCGCATCGATGCGCGAGACGATGAACTGCTCCGAATGGACACGGAGTCGTCGGCTGCCTGCGATCTCGGTACCCGTGACGACTCGTCGCAGTACCGCACCTTGCCCGCGATTGCGGACTGTGACTTCCTGGTACTCGCGCTGAGGGTCGAGCTGAATCCAGTCCTCGGACTTGGCGAGCACCTCTCCCAGCGCCACCATCGGCCAGCGACTCACTCTGCCTCCCACTCCGCCAGCTCGGCCTTCATCTCCCCAAGGATTGCGATGATCTCGCGCTCCTGCTCCAAAATGTCGTCGATAAGCTGCTCGGGCGGCAGATGCTCCAGGGCCTCGGCGCCCGTCGGGTTCTTGACGTCGAGGTTCACCGACTGCATTGCGCCGGCCTCGTCGCGCTTGAGCACGTCCTCGACGGGGACGCGCCAGACGTGCTCGTTCTCCTGGCGCTTATCGGCGGGCCACCACTCGATCAGCGGGGCGAACTCCTCGTACTGGAGCGGCTTCGTCTTCGTGTAGTTCTTGCGGCCCTCGGGCAGCGGCAGCTCGTAGTACCAGATCTCCTTGGTCGGCCCGCCGCGCTCGAAGAACAGCAGGTTCGTGGGGATGCTCGTGTAGGGCGCGAACAGCCCGTTGGGCAGGCGCACGATGGTGTGCAGGTCGAACTCGGCGAGGAGCTGTTCCTTGATGCGCGCGCAGACGCCGTCGCCGAACAGGGTACCGTTGGGGACGACCACGGCGGCCCGGCCGCCGCGCGCAGCGCCGCGGCCGGGCCGCCGCAGCTTCCGCATAATCAGCTGCAGAAAGAGCAGCGCCGTCTCGCTCGTCTGCATGTCGCTGGGGAAGTTGCCCTTGATGCCGGGTTCCTCTTCCCCGCCGAACGGCGGGTTGGTGAGGATCACGTCCACGCGGTCCCTGTCGCCGAGCTCGCTGAGCTTGAAGCGCAGGCTGTTGCCGGGGTCGGTCTGCGGCGCCTCGAGGCCGTGCAGCAACAGGTTCATCTGGCAGAGCAAATACGGCAGCGGCTTGGCCTCGCCGCCGAAGAGGCTCGCGTCCTGCAGCGTGCGCCTGTCCTCGACCGTCTGGCAC
>JBBQFA010000233.1:0-4508 GCA_038321515.1 Thermoleophilia bacterium
TACTACTCGCTCGTCGCCCGAGACCTCGAGATAGACGTGCTCCCGATGGCCCGCGAGGAGGGTCTCGGCGTCATGACCTGGTCGCCGCTCGCGGGCGGCTACGCGTCCGGCAAGTACCGCGCCGGCAGGCCGGAGGTGGCCCGGCGCAACGCGTTCGACTTCCCCCAGGTCTCGGCGCACGCCGAGGACGCGCTGGTGGTGCTCGAAGGGGTCGCCGGCGACCGCGGCGTGAGCATGGCACGCGTCGCCCTGGCCTGGCTGCGGCAGCAGCCCGGCGTCACGTCGGTGATCCTCGGCGCCCGCGGCCCCGAGCAGCTCGAGGACAACCTGAAGGCGGCCGACCTCGAGCTCACGCCGGCCGAGCTCGAGAAACTCTCCGCGCCGACCGCGCCGGTACTGCCGTACCCGCAGTGGATGATCGAGCTGCAGTCGCGGCCGTTTCGGCCGCCGCCGCCGAGGGACTGACGCGGCGCCGCCGGGCGCCTGACGCCGCGTGCTCCCGCCCGCCTCTCGGAGATGTCGTAAGATGGCGGCCTGATGCCCGTCTACGAATACAAGTGCACGAAGTGCGGCGAGCACTTCGAGATCGTCTCGAGTCACGCCACGCGTGACGAGAAGGCCGTGTGCTCCGCCTGCGGAGGGCGCGACGTGACGCAGGTCTTCGGCGGTTTCAAGGTCGGCATCTCGCGCACGAAGGTCAACCCGGGCACGTTCGAGCGCCCGCGCGGCGGGCAGACGAAGTACAACCCGCCCTCCAAAGGCTAAGACGCGGGGACGGGCCTCAAGCGGCCCCCGTGTCAGCCGATGCCCGCGGCCGGCGCTACCAGCAGCCAGAAGAGCACCAGCAGCGCGAATCCCACCAGAGCCAGGACGACGACGAGCTTCCGATGGTGTCCGGTCTGCTCCGGATAGCGGGTCACACTGTGGTTCATGGCCGGCCCCTTCACGCGAGGTGACCGGACGGCGCGGGGCTGACCGGATACACGTCGCCGGCCCTCGTCCGCGCCGCCCGCACTGCTTCGTGGTGGGGCCGCGCGAGGCCGCCCACGCCGGGGGGTTCGAACTGCGCGACCGCCCTGTGCGCAGCCCCCACCACGACACTCCTGTCATTCCCGTTTGGTGAGCGGTACACGCCGTTGCCGTTGGCGACGCGTGTTGCAGGCTGGGCGGCGGGCAAAGTGATCTTCCGGGGCGTCGCGGTCGATACACGGATGGATGACCGCCTCGTTGCAGCATAGCGATTGGCTGAATGGGCGCGTGCCCGACGAGGTGCGCGTCCAACTTCGCCGCCTGGTGGAGGTGATCGGCTACCTGCCGTATCGCCAGCCCATGGGCGTGATCACCGCCGACGCCGTGCTACTCGCCGCGAACCGGCCCCTTCTCGACCTCCTCGGGGCCACCGGCGACGAACTGCTCGACGCCGACTGGGACGACTACATGCCCGGCTGGAGCGAGCGCGTGGGCGCCTCGGACGCGGCGCCGGGCGCCGAGCCGCGCACGCTGGTCTTCGAGGAGTATCTGCTCACGAAGGCCGGTGACCCCTTGTGGGTCAGCGTCGTGGCGAGCCCGGTGCTCACGCAGGGCACACTCGGCGGGCCGGCCGCGACGACCGCGGCAGAGGAACCTGTGTCGCTGGCGGCGTGGACGCTCTTTGCCGTCGAGTGGGCCCCGCGGAGCGGCGAGACCGAGGAGCGCCGCCGACAGGAGATCCTCGAGTTGCTCCTCGAGAGCCCGAGCGAATTCGTTGTCCAGCTCAACAGTGAGGGTCGCGTGGCGTTTCTCTCGCCGTCGCTGCTCCGGACACTCGGTGTGGGCGCGGACGACCTCGAGGGCCAGGACCTCGCGGCCGCGCATGGGATGGCCGGCGTCGGCTTCGGCCGGGAGTTCGGTGGGCTGCTCGAGGAGCTCTCCCACCCGCCGTTTCGCGCCGAGCGCGAGTCGGTCATGGCCACGACGGCAGGAGAGCGTGTGGTCCACTGGGCCTTCGAGTCGCTGATCGCCGATGGCGGCGAGCTGCGCAGCGTGCTCGGCGTCGGCCGCGACGTCACCGCCCGGCGTCACGCGGAGCGTGAGCTCGAGCAGAGCGAGTTGCGGCTCCGCACACTTGTCGAGACCACCAGTCCACTGATCTGGACGACCGGCCACGGCGGCGTCGTCGACAGCCCGAACGACTCGTGGACCGCGTTCACCGGGCAGAGCGGCGTGGAGATGCTCGGCGACGGATGGGCCGGGGCCGTACACCCCGACGATCGCGAGCGGGTGCGGCGCTCCTGGAGCGCCGCCGTTGCCGCGCGCCTCCCGTATCAATGTGAGTACCGCCTTCGCAACGCGAGCGGGGAGTACCGATGGATCGAGACGCATGCCGTACCGCTGCCCGGCGACGAAGGCGAGGTGCGGTACTTCGGCGCCGGCCAGGACGTCACGCAGCGCAAGCGGGCCGAGGAGTCAGTGCTCCGGCGCCTCGACCTCGAGCGCATGATGAGTGCCATCTCCTCGCGCTTCGCGAACGTCAAGCTTGACTCCGCCCTCGCCGCGATCGACTACGCTTTGGGTGAGGTCGGCCGGCTTGTGGGCGCCGACCACATCAGTCTCTACGATCTCGAGGCCGACGGCGTGACCACTCGCGGGGTGCGGGTGTGGCGGCGGGAAACGAACCAGGTCGCGGACGAGGAGCCGGCGCTCGAACTCGGCGAGCTCGACTGGCTCCGGGGGCGGCTCGTGGCGCACGAAACGGTGGCCGTGGGCGACACCGGTGATCTGCCACCCGAGGCCGCGACCGAGCGCGCCCTGTTCGATGACGGAGGTCTCAGTGCCGTCCTCATCGTGCCGATCGCCCAGGACACGAACCTGATCGGTCTTCTCGCACTCGGCGTCGAGACCGCTCGCGGCGACGATTCGGACGCCGGCGAGCGCGACTGGGACGACGACGACCTCTACCTGCTGCGGCTGCTCGCCGACCAGCTCGCCGGCCTCCTGGTCTGGCGCTCCGACGAGATGAACCTGCGTAGTGTGAGCGACGCCTTTCTCTCGTTCGGCTCCGACGTGGACGAGAACATCACCGGGATCTGTCGTGCCGCCGTCGCGGTCAGCGGAGCGGATTTCGCGCTCTACAACCGCAGGCGCGGCGACGATCTGGTGGCGGAGACCGGCTGGAACGTGCCGCAGGACCTGCCGCGCTCGACCAAGGCCGCGGGACGTGTCTGCGCCGACGTGCTGGCGCGACCGGACGGCCAGGTCCTCATCGTCCGCGATCTGCAAGACAGCGTGTACGCGCACACCAGCCCGATCGTACGCCGGTATGGGCTCCGCACCTACGTGGGATTCCCTATCGCCGTCGGCGGGAGAGCCGTTGCGTCTCTGTGCTGTCTCTTCGTTGCCGACGTGGTGCTGCGCGAGAGTCAGATCGAGCTGCTGCGCGTGCTCGGGCGGGCCGCCGCCGTCGAAGAGGAGCGGCGGCGCGCGATCGAGGAGCGGCTGCTCGGCCTGGCGCAACTCGAGCAAGCCATGGAGCGCACGGTCGGCACGCTGTCGGGCGCGATGGGCACGCGCGACCCCTACACGATCGGGCATGAGCGCCGCGTGGCGCAGCTGGCCGTGGCGATCGGCCTGGAGCTCGGCATGGATCGCGATGATCTGCGCCTCCTGCGCGTCGCGGGCATGGTGCACGACGTAGGCAAGTTCACCGTGCCGTCGGAGATCCTGAGCAAGCCGGCGCGACTCAGCGAAGCCGAGCTCGCCATCATCCAGGGGCACAGCAAGGCCGGCTGGGAGCTCCTGGAGCCGGCCGGCCTGCCCACGTCGGTGACCGACGCGGTGCTCCAGCACCACGAGCGGCTGGATGGGAGCGGCTATCCGGCCGGTCTGGCCGGCGACGGTATCGGCGAGTTCGCGCGCATCGTCGCCGTCGCCGATGTGGTCGAGGCGATGTCGTCGGACCGTCCGTACCGGCCGGCCGTCGGCGTGGAGCCGGCGCTCGCGGAGATCGAGGAGGGACGTGGCGTGCGCTACGACGAGCGCGCCACCGACGCCTGCCTGCGCCTCTTTCGCGAAAAGGGCTTCAGCTTCGACGCATGACGGGCTCCGGGGCGGTCCGGCCGGGGCGAGTCGGATGGTGACGGGCGCCCGGCGCCCGTCTGAGTGACGACGGCGACGGCAGGGAAGGCCGTCGCCGTCGTCGTGCGGAGCAGGACCGGCAGGGTCAGCCTCTGCAGGCGCCCGCGGGCGGGCGCAGCGTGACACGATGAGCCGTGAAGACGGGCGCTTCCGGATGGCTCTTGTCCAGGGTCCCAACCGACGTCACGCGGTCGCTCGCAGCAAGATCGGCGAGCGTGATCGCGACGAGCGTGCCGTCGACGCTACGCTGGTAGAGCTTGGTCGCGGCGATCACGGTGATGGTGACCACGTCGCTGCGGTAGGCACGAGCGCGGCGATTGCACGACCTGACGAGCACCTTGAGCGTCGCGTTGTCGGCGTCGACGGCCTTGACGGTCCCGTTCAGGGAGTACTTG
>JBBQFA010000234.1:0-4499 GCA_038321515.1 Thermoleophilia bacterium
TCCGGCGAGCCTCGGCGTAGACGTCGTAGCGCGCCTTGATCTCGTCGATCTTCTCCTGCAGCATGAGGAGGTCGTTGTCGCGGCGCTCAGCGTCGACCGAGATGACCACGTAGCTGCCGCCGAAGTAGAGCACCTTCTCGAGCTCCTTGGGGGCGATGTCGAGCAGGTACCCCATGCGCGACGGCACGCCCTTGAAGAACCAGATGTGGCTCACGGGCGCGGCGAGCCTGATGTGGCCCATACGCTCGCGGCGCACCTTGGCGCGAGTGACTTCGACGCCGCAGCGCTCGCAGATGATGCCCTTGTAGCGCACGCGCTTGTACTTGCCGCAGTAGCACTCCCAGTCCTTGGTCGGACCGAAGATGCGCTCACAGAACAGGCCGTCACGCTCGGGCTTGAGCGTGCGGTAGTTGATCGTCTCGGGCTTGGTGACCTCGCCCTTGGACCACGCCTCGATCTGCTTGGGCGATGCGAGCCCGATGCGGATCGAGTCGAAGTTGTTGATATCGATCACTGTCGCTCCCTCTGCCTCGGCGGGGTCAGTCTTTTTCGGTGTCGGCGTCGTCGGACTCGAGGTCCGCGGCGAGGCCCAGGATGTCGTCAGGGTCGGGCGGCACGATGCCCTCGGCGACGAGCGCTTCGGCGTCGCTCGCCAGTGCGGCGGCGGCGGCCATCAGGTCCTGCGTCGCCGACACCACGGAGTCGTCCGGTTTGCCCTTCTCCTCGGGCTCCGCCTCGAGCTCCGTACCGGCGCCGATGACGTCCTGCAGGGCGGTCGTGCGGACGCCGGCCTGCTCCAGCTCGCCGGCCTCGACCTGCTGCCGACGCAAGCCGGCGCTGAGGTCGATCCCGAGCTCCTCGGCGGCGCGCAGAAGATCGTCGTCCTCCTCGCGCACCTCGAGCACGTCGCCCTCCACGCTCTGGACGCTCATGTCGAGAGCCAGGCTCTGGATCTCCTTCATGAGCACCTTGAACGACTCGGGGATGTTCGGCTTGGCGATGTTCTCGCCCTTGACGATCGCCTCGTAGGCCTTGACGCGGCCGACGGTGTCGTCCGACTTGATGGTGAGCATCTCCTGCAGCACGTAGGCGGCGCCGTAGGCCTCGAGCGCCCAGACCTCCATCTCGCCGAAGCGCTGGCCGCCGAACTGGGCCTTGCCGCCCAGGGGCTGCTGCGTCACCAGCGAGTACGGACCGGTGCTGCGCGCGTGGATCTTGTCGTCCACGAGATGCAGCAGCTTGAGGATGTACATGTAGCCGATGGTGACCTTGTTGTCGAAGCGCTCACCGGTGCGGCCGTCGTACATCCAGACCTTGCCCGAGCACTGCCGGCCGGCGGGTTCCTTCTTGTTGATCTTGAATTGGACGGGGCTCTCGGGGTTCTCCTCGCTGCTGCGGATGAGCAGCTCGTCGATCTCGACGAGCGTCGCACCGTCGAACACCGGTGAGGCCAGACGCGCCGGGGTGTTGCTGCGCTCACCGTCGGCCTGGAAGCCCATGTGGGCGGCCCAGCCGAGATGGGTCTCGAGGACCTGGCCGATGTTCATGCGGCTCGGGACACCGAGCGGGTTGAGGATGATCTCCACGGGCGTGCCGTCTTCGAGATGCGGCATGTCCTCTTCGGGGACGATCTTCGAGATGACGCCCTTGTTTCCGTGGCGGCCGGCGAGCTTGTCGCCCTCCGCGATCTTGCGCTTCTTGGCGACGTAGACGCGCACCAGCTCGTTGACGCTGGGGGGCAGCTCGTCGTTGTTCTCGCGCGAGAAGATCTTGACGTCGATGACCTTGCCGCCTTCGCCGTGCGGCACCTTGAGACTGGTGTCGCGCACCTCGCGGGCCTTCTCCTTGAAGATGGCGCGGATGAGCTTCTCTTCGGCGGTGAGCTCGGTCTCGCCCTTGGGCGTTACCTTGCCGACCAGCAGGTCGCCGGAGTTGACCTCGGCGCCGATGCGCACGATGCCGCGCTCGTCGAGGTCGGCGAGCGACTCCTCCGAGCGGTTGGGGATGTCGCGCGTGATCTCTTCGTCACCGAGCTTGGTGGTGCGGGCGTCGACCTCGTACTCCTCGATGTGGATCGACGAGAGGAGGTCGTCCTTCACGACCTTCTCGCTGAGGATGATGGCGTCTTCGAAGTTGAAGCCCTCCCAGCTCATGAAGGCGACCAGAAGGTTGCGGCCGAGAGCCAGTTCACCGTGATCGGTGGAAGACCCGTCGGCGAGCACGGCACCGCTCGGCACCTTGTCGCCAGGGAAGACCAGTGGCTTCTGATGGATCAGCGTGCCCTGGTTCGAACGCATGAACTTGACGAGGTCATAGGTGTCGACCTCTCCCTTGCCGTGGTCGATCTCGATGTGATCGGCGTCGACGTAGGCGACCTTGCCGCCGCGCTCGGCCATGACCACGTCGCCGGTGTCGGTGGCGGCGCGGAACTCCATACCGGTGCCGATGTACGGCGCCTCGGCGTGGAGCAGCGGCACTGCCTGCCGCTGCATGTTCGAGCCCATGAGGGCGCGGTTGGCGTCGTCGTGCTCGAGGAAGGGGATCAGCGCCGTCGCGACCGAGACGAGCTGGGTCGGGCTGACGTCCATGTAGTCGATCTCGTGCGGCGGCACCTCGACGATGTCGGCGCCGGCGCGCGTGCGCGCCAGGATCAGCTCTTCTTGAAACTCGCCGGTCTTGGCGTCGAACGGCGCGTTCGCCTGGGCGATGGTCACGTAGCGGACCTCGCCCGTCTTGGCGTCGACGAACTCCTGCTCCTCTTCGGAAGCGTCGAGGTAGACGATCTCGTCGGTCACTTTGCCCTTGACGACCTTGCGGTACGGGGCGCGGATGAAACCGAACTCGTCCACGGTCGCCATGGAAGCCAGCGAGCCGATGAGACCGATGTTCGGGCCTTCAGGGGTCTCGATCGGGCACATGCGACCGTAGTGGGTCGGGTGCACGTCGCGGACCTCGATCGGCGCGCGCTCGCGGGTCAGGCCGCCGGCACCGAGGGCGCTGAGGCGGCGGCGATGCGTGAGGCCGGACAGCGAGTTGGTCTGGTCCATGAACTGCGAGAGCTGCGACGAGCCGAAGAACTCCTTGAGCGCGGCCACGACCGGCCGGATGTTCACGAGCGTCGCCGGCACGATGGTGTCGGGGTCCTCGGTGGTGAGGCGCTCGCGGATGACGCGCTCCATGCGCGCCAACCCGATACGGAACGCGTCCTGGACCAGCTCGCCGACGGTGCGCAGGCGGCGGTTACCGAAGTGCTCGTACTCGTCGATCTCGTGAGCGATCTCCTCGCGCCGCGTGGGCAGCAGGGAGATGGCCTCGGCGGCGAAGTCCTTGGAGTCCTCGGGCACGCCGAGCTTGCCGGGCAGAGAGATGAGCCGCTTGATGAGCTCGATGATGTCTTCGTTCACGAGCACGCGCACGTCGCGGTCAGGGCGGTGCTTGGGGTCTATGTGGTTGTGCAGACGCACGTTGAGCTTGTGGCGGCCGACCCGAGACAGGTCATAGCGCTTGGGGTCGAAGAACAGACCCTTGAGCATCGCCGTGGCGCCGTCGAGAGTCGGCGGCTCGCCGGGGCGCTGCTTGCGGAAGAGCTCGACCAGCGCCTCCTCCTGCGAGCTCGTCGTGTCCTTCTCGATCGTCGTACGGATGTAGACGGAGTCGTCGAACAACGCCAGGAGCTCGTCGTTATTGCCGTAGCCCATGGCGCGCAGCAGTACGGTGACCGGGAACTTGCGCTTGCGGTCGATGCGCACGTTCACGGTGCCCTTCTTGTCGATCTCGAGCTCGAGCCAGGAACCACGCTGCGGCATGAGGTTGGCGACCAGCACCTGCTTCTCGCGTTCGGCCTGCTTGGGCTCCATGATGTAGGCGCCCGGGGAGCGGACCAGCTGCGTGACCACGACGCGCTCGGTGCCGTGGATGATGAAGGTGCCGCGCTCGGTCATCATGGGAAAGTCGCCCATGAACACCGTCTGCTCGCGGATCTCACCGGTCTCTTCGTTGATGAACGAGACCTTCATGGTGAGCGGCGCCGAGAAGGTCATGTCCTTGTCACGGCACTCGGCCAGCGACTTGGAGGGCTCCCCGAACTGGTGCTCCCCGAACTGCACGAGCAGCTTCTCGGAGTAGTCCTTGATGGGGTTGATGTCGGCGATGGTCTCGCTCAGGCCGGCACTCAGGAACCAGTCCCACGACTTCTTCTGGATGTCGATGAGATTCGGGAGTGGCAGCGGCTGGTCGAGTTTGGCGAAGGACGTACGCACACGAGGCGCCTGGGGCTCGTTCAAGCGAGTCTCCTCTTATCTAGCGTGGACCAGGGGAAAAGAGCACACCACACCAGAGGACTCGAGGTATGGCCGCAGGTAGCGCACGGCCCAAAAAGATACCACAACGGCCATGGCGATGCAAGACGAATTGCAGCGAATCGCGCGCACCGTCGGCGCGGTCAGAGCCGCGACTCGCGCAGACAGCCGGCGTGGCGACAGCCGCGACAATGCGACGGG
>JBBQFA010000235.1:0-4482 GCA_038321515.1 Thermoleophilia bacterium
AGAGCGGGACAACGACGATGTGCAGCCGTTCGAGATCTTCCGGAGGCAGGTAGCTGGCGGAGTCGGTGACCACGGCAACGCTCATAGCTCTCCCAGTAGCCGACGGTGCCTGAGATTCTACCATCGGCTCCCGAGGAGGGAACGCGAAGGCGTCGAGCGCCCGTACGTCCTTGCAGTAGCCGCACAGCAGTCGGGGTGTGACCAGGCGCGCTTCAGACGCCACCTCCCGCCGTCATCCGGCGAGAGTGAACCGTTTCTCGTTGAACAGCCGCTCGCAGGCCGCGACGACGTCCGCGTCGTAGCGGACGCCGGCACCGGCACTGACCTCCTCGAGCGCCGCATCGATCCCGAGCGCCGGACGGTACGGTCTGTGGGAGGCCATCGCCTCGACGACGTCGGCGACCGCCAGCACGCGCGCCTCCGGCAGGATGTGAGCGCCGGCCACGCCGGAAGGGTAGCCGGAGCCGTCGAGACGCTCGTGGTGCTGGTTGACGATGGCGGCGACGGGGCCTCCGAAGTCGATGCCGGCGATCAGGGCGGCGCTCGCGGCCGCGTGCCCACGGACCAGCTGCATCTCCACGTCGGTGAGCCTGCCGGGCTTGTTGAGGATCTCCGCCGGCACGATGATCTTGCCGACGTCGTGCAGCTGGCCGGCCGTCTGCATGGTCCCGATGCGTTCCTCGTCCCAACCGAGCTCGGCGGCAACAGCTGAGGCCAACTGCGCGACCCGCCGCTGATGGCCGGCGGTGTAGGGATCTCGCAGCTCGGTCACGGCGCCGAGGGCGGCGATCGTCGCCGTGAGTGTCTGCTCGAGCTGTGCCGCGCCGGCGATGATCTCATCCTCGGCGCGCTGCTGCTCACTGACGTCGACGATGAAGCCGAGGTAGCGCGTCGCCGAAAGGCGCACGGCGTCGACTCGGAAGTGGCGTGTGGTCCCGTCCTTGCGCCGGAAGAGACCGGTGCCGCTCGAATGACCGGTCTTGACAAGCCGCTCGAAGTGGCCCCGTCCCCAGTCGCGAGACTCGGCCGCCACCACGTCGCTGATGCTCAGATGGGTGAGCTCCTCCTGCGAGTAGCCAGTCAGCTCGGCCGCCGCCCGGTTGACCTCCACGTAGTGGCCCTCCTGGTCGGAGACGAAGACGCCGTAGGGAGCCTCGGCGACGTAGCTGCGGTGGCGCCGCTCGCTCTCGAGCACTGCCGCCTCCAGAGCCTTGCGCGCGGTGATGTCGCGCGACGCTATTGCCGGACCCTGGCGACCGCGTTTTCCGTGGCACTTGGACACCCCTGACTAACTCCGCCGGGCGTAGGCACGCGTCTTGGCACTCTGGTCCCATTCCCCAGCCAGCGGGAATTCAAAAGTCGCCAGCGCCTCACGAGCTCATTCGCTGGGGGTCTGACAAGTTGTCGTTGATCTGCGGTAGAGGGTCGCGTGCGTTGGTGCCTCAGCGCGCCCCTGCCCCAGCGAGACCCGGCGCATGCCAACTCGTCGCACGCATTTGGGTTGCATCGAATGATTGCAGAAGTCGCCTAGGTGGCCGTGCGTCCAGTCAGCTCCCCAACCACCTTCCGGATCACCTCAACGTCGTCGTCGACCGCCTCGGAGCCGCCCACCCGGACGCCTTGAAGCGTCAGCCCTTCGGTGACGCGCCGTCCCTCGCGCAGCGCGTCAAGTCCCAAGATTTGATCCTGCGATTGCGGGCCTCGATGAAGGTGATGGCACGCTGCCGGTACTCCTGATAGTCCTCGATAGTCTGAGCCAACGAGCCCCATCGCTAGTCGAGCATCCATCTGACGACGCCGGTGGCGCCACCTTCCGCCGCCCGACGGACGCATCATCGTGGGCGCGTCGATGCCGTCAGTGCGCCGGAGCAGCACCTCGCCCGTGCCGGTGTCGCTGCCGCACGACCAGCACGACGAGGATGCACAACAGGGCGAAGGTCAGGCCGGCGGCGGCGGGCAGCCACCCTATCCCTGCGGCCGCAGCCGGTGCCGGCGGGGCCACAGATGCCGGAAAGGTGATGGATGCCTTCGCGCTTCGTTCGACCAGCCCGCTGTGCAGGGTCAACTCCGCGTCCCACGGGCCGTCGGGTACGCGCTCGTCGAGCGCGATCGTCACCTGCCCGCTGCCACTGACGGCGAGTGTGGAACCGAGCGTGGCCGAGAACGGGCCTGCGCGCAGCCCTCCCGGCCCGTTCAGGAGCTCGAGTGAGCCCGACATGTCGAGCGCCCGGCCGCCGGTGTTGCGCACCGTAGCAACTATGGTGGGAAAGCCGTCGGGGGATCTCAGGGTCGCCAGGGACTCGATCTCGAAGTCTGCAGCTGGAGGTGCGCCTGGCCCCACCGAGACGTAGAGGCGGATGCCCACGCGGTTGACCTGCACGACCCCGGTCTTGGCGCCGGCGCGGACCTCGGCCCACACCACCGCGTAGCGTTCGCCCGCCGCGGCATCCGCCGGCACGGTGATCCGGTGACAGGCGTGCTGCCGCCGGCGGGGATGTCTACTGTGGCGGGGAGCACGGAGCTCCACGTCGACAAGTCGTTGGCGGTGCGCCCGGCAGCCCCCAGGAACTGCCCGTCGCCGATCGTGGCGCCGGCGGCGTACAGCGATACGGTGGCAGGCGCCCGCGTGGTGTTGGTGACCTCGATCCGGCGACTGCTCACCGATCCCGGCGAGAGGTGGTCGACGATGTACAACTGCGCGCGAGGGTCCTTGCCCGCATCGGCAGGGGCATCAAGCAGCCGGACCCCGATGCCTCCGGGGTCGGCGATCGCGGAGCTGGATGCCCCGGCCGGTGCGGGCGCCGATATCTGCAGCACTGCGACCAGAGCGAGGGTGGCGAGGATCCGCCACCCAAGTCGACTGACCAGTCGCATGGTCGTCCGCACTACCTACAGGACCGAATGGGTGATCGTCGCGGTATACACGCCGGCGGCCATGCCCCCGGGGACGGCGATGTTGATGGTCGGGTTCCAGGCGGCCGAGTTGTCGCCGGTGATCCCCGTCGCCGTGACAGCCGGGCTGGCGCCGGTGAGGTTACCTGGATTGTTCGCGGTGTAGGTGGCGGTGCCGACTTTGGTGATCGCTCCGGCGGTGTAGCCGATCGCGCTGGCGGCGATCGTCGGCCCCGCCGGCGGCGTGAGGGCGCTCGAGATGACGCTGGCGACCCAGCCGGAGCCGGCGGCAGCGCTGCGGGCGTCGCTGACCTGTACCACGCCCAACTGCCCGCTGACTGTTCCGCCGTCCACGGTGTTGACAATGGTCCCGAGGACGACGGAGCCGGTGGGCGCACTGATCTCCAGCGAACCACCGGTCACGGTGACCGTCGCTGTCGTCACCGCGAACGCCGGCACGGCGATACTCAGGGCGAGCAGGCCGGCGATCGAGATGGCGAGCGCGAGGCGTGGTGAGATGGATCGGAGCGTTGGCATCATGGACCTCTTCCGTTGGTGAGAGGTCGGCGTCGAGCCTCGGCAGCCGGCACCGCAGGGGGTCCCGTCAAGCCAGGCGTCCCCTCTCAGGGGGATGTACTACTAGTATCTGCAACTGCGCCCCGAAACGTGAAGCCGGAAGGGTGAAGTGAGCCGTACGCCCTCGTTCGCGACGGGGCCCCTGATACGCGGTGGCGAGTACCGCCAGTGACGAAATCAACAGAACCGACGGTCCGACACCTCGCGGCCATGAGCCGTCGATTCCGTCGCTTCGGTCGCGCCTCCGGGGTACTCTTGGTCCCATTCTGGCCCATTTTCAGCCCCGAGGAGGGCAGGTCAACTGCGGTCGCGCCTGCGCACGGGAGGACCGGGTAGAATACACATATCATTCCGCCAGGCAGCGCCCTTCCTGGGCGCCGGAGACACGGGGGGCAGATGGGCGCGAGCAGAGATCCGCAGGCGCCGTCCGAGGGCGGTCAAGGCATCCTCGATGCTTTGGCGACGCCTGTCTTCGCCGTCGACCGCAGCCGCCGCTATACCGCCTTCAACCCCGCGCACGCCGCTGTCATGAGGTATGCCTACGGCGCCGAGATCGAACTCGGCGGCGACTTGCTTGAGTACCACACCGTGGCCCTTGATGGCGAGTTGGTCCAAGCGAGCTTCGATCGTGCGCTCGGCGGTGAGACGGTGAGCCACAGGGCGTGGGTCGGGCAGGAGGCGGCCCGCAGGTTCTACTGGACGACGCACAGCCCTATTCGCGACGACGACGAGATCGTTGGCGTCGCCGTGGTCTCGCTGGATCTGACCGAGCAAGAAACGGCGGTCCAGAGCCAGAGGCGCCTCGCCGCCATCGTCGAGTCGTCCGACGACGCGGTCTATAGCAAGACGCTGGACGGCATGATCATCACCTGGAACCCGGCCGCCGAGCGCATGTACGGCTACGCCCCCACGGAGATCATCGGCAAGTCCGTGTCGCTGCTCACCCCGTCAGGAACCGAGGAGCACCTGGAGGTGCTCATGGAGCGCGTCAGGCGCGGCGAAGCCGTGGACGAC
>JBBQFA010000236.1:0-4474 GCA_038321515.1 Thermoleophilia bacterium
GAGCAGCGAGACCTCGGAGCCGGTCAAATACTCCTCGGTGATGAGCACGTCGCCGGCGGCGCCGAACTCGCGCGTGACGAAGCAGCTCTCGACGGCGGCGCGCGCCTCCTCTTTGTCGCCGCAGATGAGCACGCCCTTGCCTGCGGCCAGGCCGTCGGCCTTGACGACCAGCGGGTAGTCGTCGCGTGTCTCCACATCGGCGAGCGCTGACTCGAGTCGCTCGTGGCGTTGGTAGGCGCCGGTGACGACGCCGCCGTCGCACATCACCTCTTTCGCGAAGACCTTGCTGCCCTCGAGCTGCGACGCGACCTTGTTCGGCCCGAAGACGGCGAGGCCGTGCTCCTCGAGCAGGTCGGTGAGCCCGGCGACCAGCGGCGCCTCCGGGCCGATGACGGTGAGGTCGACCCCTTCGCGGCTGGCGAAGTCGAGGAGCGCCGGCAGGTCGTCGGCGGCGATGGGGATGTTGTCGACCTCCCCGGCCGTGCCGGCGTTGCCCGGGGCGCAGAAGATGCGTTCGGCGAGCGGGGACTGGGCGAAGGAGTGGACGAGGGCGTGCTCTCTGCCGCCGCCGCCGATCACGAGCACGCGCATGAGGCCTCCGAAGGACGTCGCCATGGCGCCGGGTGGCGCTGCCGCCGGCCCGGCCCGACGCCCGCAAGTCTACTCGGGCCGGGCACGCCGGGGAAGGGCAGGCGCCACGGCCCCCCGCGTAGATCTGCTCCTGGAACACGCCCGGAAGATCAGCGCCCGGGCAGGTCCCTCAGCATGTCGAGCACCCAGGCGATCTGCCAGGTCGTGTCGACCATGCGGTCGACGCGCATACGCAGGTCGAGGGCGTCGGCGTCGCGCATCTTCTGGACCCTGGCGATGGCCTTGTCGTACCGGCCGCCGTCGATGAGCGCCAGACCGGCGTCATGTCGAAGTGGTTGATCTGCTTGCCCAGCGCGCCCACGCGACCCGGTCGTAGTCGGGGTCGTGACGCGTGAGGTCGTAGTTGACGACGTCCGGGCTGAACACCGACGCGTACCAGTTGACGCCCACCGAGGTGAGCATGATCGAGCCGTGGGCCGGCGCTGGGGCGGCGAGCGCCACGGCCGGCAGGAGAAGCGCCGCGGCCATGACGGCCAGGGCGAGGGCGAGAACGACGCGTCGGCGATGCATGGGACTTCCAGATGCTGACGAGTGAACGGGCGGAGGAAGCCGGGCATGCGCAGCGCCGGCGACCTGCGAATGTGAGCGGTACCACCCCCCCGAGTAGGCGAACGTGCTCGTTCTCGATAGTCTGATGCATGCCGGGGTGGTGGTCGAAGGCCTTTCGGTCGCCCTGGAGGGTCGCTCTGCCCGACCTGGACCGTGACGCAAGAGGAACCGAGTGAGCATGACATCGAGACGGATCGCTCTGGTGTGCATGGCGCTGGCCGCCGCCGCCGGGCTCGCGGTGATCGCTGCCGATCTCCCGGCAGCTCCCTCCGCCACGCCGGTCGACGGGGCGTTCGCTCAGGCGGTTCGCGACACTGAGGAGCGCGCCGAGCAGCATCTCACCGTCACTGAACTCAGCCTGCGACCGCGTCGCTTCGCCTACTACACCATCGGTGACACCTGGAAGTACACCGGTCCGACGGGCTGGGCTGCCGGCTTTCATCCCGGTGCACTCTGGTCCTGCTATCAGCTTACCGGCGAGCGCTGGTGGCGCGACCGCGCCGCGGCTCGCGAAGCGTCCATCATCGCCGCCGAGCTCTCGCCGGACTCGTTGAATCTGGGCGCGCTCTTCTTCCCGAGTTTCGTGCGCGGCTACCGGCTCACGGGGGACGTGGCGCTGCGAGACACGGCGCTCAGAGCGGCGGCGTACATGGCGCAGCGCTACAACCCGGCGGTTGGCGCCATGCTGTCGCGGCCGGGCGCCGAGTTCAACGTCATCATCGACAGCCTGATGAAGCCACAGTTTCTCTGGTGGGCTGCGGAGAACGGCGGGCCGCCGGAGTACGTGGAGATCGCGCGGCGGCACGCGCTCACCACGGCTCGCGACTTCGTGCGCGCGGACGGCAGCACCTGCCAGATCGTCTACTACGATCCCGTGACGGGAGCGATGACCCGGCGAGGGCAAGGAGCCGCGTACTCGCCGGACTCGACGTGGGCCCGCGGGCAGGCCTGGGCGATCCTCGGCTTCGCGGCCGCCTACCGCGAGACCGGTGATCCGGAGCTGCTCGCTGCTGCCCGCGCCGTCTCGGACTGGTATCTCGCCAACGTGCCGTCAGACATGGTCCCCTACTGGGACTTCCAGGCCCCGGGCATCCCGCTCGCGCCGCGCGACTCGTCAGCCGCCGCCATTGCCGCTTCAGGCCTGCTCGACCTCGGTATGGTCGATCCGGATGCCGGGCACCGGGAGCGCTATGAGACGGGGGCGCGGGATACGCTCGCCGCTCTGATGTCGACGGCCTACAGCTCGTTCGAATGGAACCCCGCGGTAGTGTTGCACGGCACGTACTCGTGGCACATGGGCATCACCGACCGGGGCCTCGCCTACGGCGACGCGTTCTTCCTGGAGGCGCTCCTGCGCCTGCGACGGCTTGCGCCCGACGTGCCGGCGCTGCCGCTCGCCAGGGCTCGTGCCAGCGCCGGCGACGCGGCCGCGGCCATCGACCGCGACCTCGGCACGTGGTGGGCGTCGCGGGGCAAGCAGACGCTCGACCTGAGGCTTGCCGTCGCGCAGGAGGTCGGTGGCGTCCGGGTGGCTCTCTGCCGCGGCGACACCAGGGCGGCTCGCCTGCGCATCTGGGTCTCGAGCGACGGCAAGCACTGGCGTCTCGCGCGGCAGACGATGACGGGCGGCGAGACCGCGGGTTTCGAGACGCTTGACTTCGCCCCACGCACTGCCCGCTGGGTGCGCCTGCAGTGCAGCGGCACGACGGCCGGCTCTGTCAACCGCATCGCCGAGGCGAAAGTCTACCCGGCGCTCTGAGTACCCGCCCGGGCTCCTCACGCGGGACGGCGTCAGGCCGATCAGATCGGAGCGAGCGGCAGCACGATGTGGCTTGGCCGCTCGCCGTCGTGGTGGACGGTCTGGTGGGCCAGGGCGATCTCGGCGTCCTGCCCCAGCGGGTGCCCGGTGTTGAGGTTACGGTCCCAGCGGTCGAAGGCGCTGCTCGATACCTCCACGCCGAGGCGGTGACCGGCGGCGAACTCGTAGCCGCTCGCCGCCATGCTCACGCGCAGCTCGTAGACGGCGCCGGGCGCCGCAGGCGGCCCGGCGTGCTCGCCGTCGCCGTCGCGATAGCGCAGCCGGCGGATGCCCTCCTGAACGAGCTGAGTGTAGCCGTCGGGCCAGATGTCGACGAGCGTCACGGTGAAGTCGGTGTCGGGCGCCGACGTGGAGACGTAGAGCGTCGCCTCGAGCGGCCCGACGATCTCGAGCGGCTGGGCGAGTGGCGGCGTCACGTAGCCGAGCACGTCCGGGCGCGACACCAGCTGCCGGCGGTCGGACAGATGTCTCGCCGCCGACCAGACCGGCTTGCCGACCCAGTGGTCGACGGGGCGGACGGGGTTGTAGGTGAAGGCGTCCGGCGCCTCGTCGCCCGGCGCCTCGGGTGATAGCAGGCCGGGGCCGGCTTCGCCGCCCGGCACCGCGCCGGTCTCCGGACCCGCCTCGCCGGCGTCGCCGACCGGCCCGTGGGCCCGCAAGTAGTACTCCGTGAACCGCGTGCCCGGCAGCGGCCAGTCGTCGGCTTCGCGCCAGCGGTCCGCGCCGATCACATAGCAGCGCACGCGCGGAGTCTTGCCGAACCCGTCGCTCTCGGGACGCAGCCAATGGTCGAAGAAGGCCTGGATGCGGTCGTTCGTGATGCCCTGCCCCGCGAGCTCGTGACGCCCGGCCGTACCCGTCTTCTCGGTCGTCAGCTCGTGGTCGGCAGGGCCGATGCACAGCCACTGGTTCGCGCGCACCGTGTCATAGATGTTGCGGCGCTGCACGCCGGCCCACGTCTCGAGTGACGCCGGAAGGAAGCAGTCGTGCCAGCCGGTCCAGTGAAAGGCGGGGATGTCGAGCTTCTCGAGGATCGCCGAGAGGTCGTAGGGCGCCCAGGTCTCGTCGCGGTCGGGGTGTTCGATGGCTTGGTCGAACAACGCACCGGGGTAGCCGGCGCGCGCCGGGTAGTCCTTGAGCGGGAGCGTCCATGGGTCGAAGCGCAGAAAGTTGATGAAGCGGCGATGCAGCTGGTCGCAGACCCAGGTGCCCGCCGTGTTGAGGGTCAGCGCGCCGCCCTCGTACATGAGCCGGTAGAGGTCGACGCCCATGCAGCCAGGGGCGATGCACCGCAGCGCGGTGTGAAAGCGGCTTGCGGCGGCCCACTGCGTGAGCGCGAAGTACGACTCGCCGATCATGCCGACCTGGCCGTCGTTCCAGGGCTGGGAGGCGACCCAGTCGATCGTGTCGTAGCCGTCGTCGGCCTCGTTGAGGAGCGGCTGCCAGTCGCCCTCG
>JBBQFA010000237.1:0-4465 GCA_038321515.1 Thermoleophilia bacterium
GTCAAGATCCGCGACCTCGACGCGGGCAACTCCGTGTCGGCCGAGTTGCTGATCGTGCGCGTCGCCGGAGAGGGTGACAAGCGCACCGAGGCGCTGCAGATCGCCGAGATCTTCAAGGCCAAGATCGTCGACGTCGACCGCAGAGCGCTCACGCTGCGCGTCGTCGGCACCACGGACAAGGTCGAGGCGCTGCTCGAGTTGCTGCAGCCGCTCGGCGTGCTCGAGGTCGTGCGCACCGGGACCATCGCCATGGGGCGCGGGAGGGGCTAGCGCCTGCGCGACCCACTCGATGGCTTGTGCGCCTGCTTTCGCAGAAGGATGCAGCTGTGCCGCAGTGCATACACAGACTGCAGAATCCTAATCAGACGCATCAGAGCCCAGGGTGTAGCGGCAGCCGTAGCCTCCGCATGGCAAAGCGCGTAGACTGGTACTATCCAACCGTGCGATTGCGGGGTGCTTGTCATGACCGTTGAGGAACTCAAAGCTGAGGCGCTGCGGCTGGCTCCGGAGGGACGTGCGGACCTCGCGCGCGAGCTGCTGTCGAGCCTTGAGTCATTGAGCGACAGCGAGATCGAGCGACTGTGGCTCGACGAAGCGGAGCGGCGTTTGGCGGAACTGGAACGCGGTGATGCCACTGCGGATCCGGCTGAAGTCGTATTTGCGCGCATTCGAGCTCGCCGGGGATGAGTCTCCCGGTTCGGATCCATCAAGCTGCCGAGGCTGAGATCGCTGAGGCCGCGGACTTCTACGACATCGAGAGTCTCGGGCTCGGTGACGAATTCACTACCGTTATTGAACGGGGCATCCACGACATCTCTCGTTACCCCCATGCCGCTCCGATTGCTCGCGGTTTGATTCGCGGCAAGACGTTGACGCAGTTTCCATACTCGCTCATCTACTTCACTGGCGAAGCAGAGATCATGCTGCTCGCCGTCGCTCACCAGAAGCGACGGCCGTTCTACTGGGCGTCACGCCTGTAGGAGTGTGGAGGTCGGCGGGAGGCGTCTAACAATGAGATCAACCCGACAACGCTTCGCGTTGCGTGTTATCTCAAACACGTTCTGTGAGATCCAAGCGTCGCGGTACGCCGGGACCACCTGGTGGCAACGTTGATGGCAGACAAGCAGGAGGTGTTCGCCGTGGTCGCGATCCTGCAGGACAAGCATGAAGCCATCGCCGAGATGTGTACCCGCTACGGGGTGGCGCGCCTCGACGTCGTCGGCTCGGCTCTGCGCGATGACTTTCGCCCCGGCAAGAGCGACGTCGACCTGCTGGTCGAGTTCGGTCCCATGGACGGCTACGCCAAGGCGGTCGCCTACTTCGACCTGCTCGACGAGCTGCGCGAGTTGCTCGGCGTCGAGATCGATCTCGTCATGTCCGACGCCGTGAAGAACCGCTACATCGCCCGCGACATCGAGCGCACCCGGCAGTTGCTGTATGCCGCGTAGCACACGGCTGCCTACCTCGCCGACTTGGTCGATGCCTGTGACGCGATCGCCGAGGTGCTTGCCGGCGTCGACTTCGCGACATACGGCGAGCGACGTCCGATCCGCTCCGCGGTCGAGCGTGAGTTCACCGTGATCGGCGAGGCCACCAACGCGCTCGCTCGCCGCGACCCCGGCTTGGCTGCTCTCATCGCTCACGCGCGCCTCATCGTCGGCTTGCGCAACCGGCTGGTGCACGAGGACCCGGAGATCGACGACGAGCCCACTTTGAGCCTACATGAGGTATGACGTATCATCATACCCAGCTCGGAGGTGCATCATGGGCCGCGCCAAGATAGCCATCACGATCGATGAGGACACGCTGGGCACGATCGACCGACTCGTGGCCGAACACCGCTTTCCCAATCGCAGCCAGGCCATCCAGGAGGCCCTGGACGAGAAGCTGGTCCGTCTCTCGCAGAGCCGCCTGGCGCAGGAGTGCGCGAAGCTGGACCCGCGACTCGAGCAGGCCTTGGCCGAAGAGGGCATGGGCGGGGATTCGGCGGAGTGGCCAGAGTACTGAGGGGCGAGGTCCGCTGGGCGGACCAGGACCCGACTCGCGGGCACGAGCAGTCGGGCAAGCGGCCCGTCCTCATCCTGAGCGCCGACGTCTTCAATGAGCGCTCCGGCACGGTGATCACGGTCGCGCTCACGAGTCAGCCGCAGCGCGCCGGGTTCCCGCTGACTCTGGAACTGGCCGCCGGAGGGCTCCCCAAGGCCTCCTGGGTCAAGATCAGCCAGATCCGGACGTTGTCCGCGAAGCGCATCGGTCGCAAGCTCGGGACGGCCTCTCCCGAGCAAGTGGCGCGCGTCATCGAAGCGCTGAACGAGATCCTGGGGGCGTGACGGGCGCGGCTGACGCCGGCCGGAATCGCGTCGAGGCCGTCACCTGCCGACCGCATCTCTTGGCGCGGCGGCGTCTCCTCGGATACAGTTCGGGCGAACGGCGATCCGGCTGGTCGAAAGGGTGGCGACATGAGGATGCGCGTTCTGGCCGGACTCACGTTGGTACTCCTCCTGCTCGGGGGGTCGACGGCGTGCGGCGGCGGCTCGGATGGCGGCTCGGGCGGCTCGGGCGGGTCGGACCTCAGCGACACCATCGTCCTGCCCGACGGCTGGGTGATGCTCGACGCCGTGAGCGTCGCCGATGTCGAGGGTGTCGTCGGCGTCACCGGGTACAAGCCGTGGGCCGAGCCCCTCAGTGACGCCCCCGGGGGCAAGCCGCAGGGCGGGTACTCGACCTCCGCCGGCGCCCCCTCGAAGATCAACTTCCTCGTGTACACGAAGGACGGCCAAGCCGAGTACGATCGCGTCGCCGGCTTTGTCGAGAACCCGACGCCCGTGAAGGGCGACCTGTGGGACCAGGCGGTCTTCGGCGACACGTACAACGGGGCGGACAAGCTCGTCGCCATCCTCGTGCGCAGGGGCGACGTGTGCCTGCTCATTCGCTGGGATCCGAAGGCCTACGCGGACTGGGACCAGACTGAGCTGGGCGTGAAGCTCGCGACGATGCTCATCGAGAACCTGTACGGGAAGTGACATCGCAGGGAGCCCTGCGCATCCGCTGACAGGGTGGCCGAGAGCACGCTGCACCTCCGTCCCGTAGACTGACCCCAGGTCAGGCCGACACAAACGGGTCGAGAGGTGACGAATGGGTGAGCAAGCCGGCACGGAAGAAACGGTCAGGCGGCAGGCGCTGCCCGACGAAAACGGGTACTTCGGAGCCTACGGCGGGCAGTACCTGCCGCCGCAGCTCGAGGCGCCCTTTGCCGAGATCGTCAAGGCGTACCACGAGATCGAGAACGACGCGGCGTTCATCGCCGAGTTGCGCTACCTGCGCAAGCACTTCCAGGGGCGTCCGACGCCGGTCTACCACGCGCGCACCCTTTCGCTGGCGAACGGCGGCGCGCAAATCTACCTCAAGCGCGAGGACCTCAACCACACCGGAGCCCACAAGCTCAACCACTGCATGGGCGAAGGCCTGCTCGCCAAGTACATGGGCAAGAAGAAGGTCATCGCCGAGACCGGCGCCGGCCAGCACGGCGTCGCGCTGGCTACGGCCGCCGCCCACTTCGGCCTCGAGTGCGAGATCCACATGGGCGAGGTCGACATCGAGAAGCAGGCGCCCAACGTCAGTCGTATGCAGCTCCTGGGCGCCACGGTCGTCCCCGTCTCGCACGGCCTCAAGACGCTCAAGGAGGCCGTCGACTCCGCCTTCGAGGCCTACCTCGCCGACTACGAGAACTCGATCTACTGCATCGGCTCGGTCGTCGGCCCGCATCCCTTCCCACTCATGGTGCGCGACTTTCAGCGCGTCGTGGGCATCGAGGCACGCGAGCAGTTCCAGGAGATGACCGGCAACCTTCCCGATGTTGTGGAGGCGTGCGTCGGCGGCGGCTCCAACGCGATCGGCATCTTCTCGGCATTTCTCGACGACCCGGTCGAGCTGATCGGTGTCGAGCCGCTCGGGCGCGGCGCGGGCGTTGGCGAGCATGCCGCCACCATGACCTACGGCCGCGAGGGCATCATCCACGGCTTCAAGTGCTACCTCCTGCAGGACGACGCCGGCGAGCCGGCGCCCGTGTACTCCTGCGCCAGCGGGCTTGACTACCCCGGCGTCGGCCCCGAGCACAGCTACCTCAAGGACGCCGGCCGCGTGCAGTACGTGACCTGCACGGACGACGCCTGCCGCGATGCCTTCTTCAAGCTCAGCCGCCAGGAGGGCATCATCCCCGCGCTCGAGAGCGCGCACGCGGTGGCCCACGCGCTCGTCAAGGCCCGCGAGATGAAGACCGGCACTATACTCGTCAACCTGAGCGGTCGCGGCGACAAGGACATGGACTACGTGATCGAGCACTGGGGCATCGGGGAGCCGAGCCAAGGCTGAAGACCCTGCGGCTGCATCCGAGATTCGCGGCTACGGCGCGGACGAAAGACGAGGAGGGCACATGGCACGGTACCGCGACGCGTTGCCGCAGCTC
>JBBQFA010000238.1:0-4394 GCA_038321515.1 Thermoleophilia bacterium
CGAAGGTGCTTTCTCGCTCGACTTGCATGTGTTAAGCACGCCGCCAGCGTTCGTCCTGAGCCAGGATCAAACTCTCCGTGAAAACTTGGTGCTAGCGCCCGAAGGCGCGAGACAAGCTTAGAGAGAGCTCGAAAGCTCAAATAACCGAAGCGAGCCATCGCTTCGGTGTGTCTTGTGATCCGTTTCCGGCCGGCCCGAGGGCCGCCCGTCTTTCAGCAATGAAAGGACCACAGACGGGGTAATTCATTGAACCTCGCGCACCCCGAGGGGTACGCCAGGCGCACTGGCGTCCACCGATCGTCGTGCCGCCGAAGCGACGCCGACTGATCGGCTTCCTCATCCTGTTCAGTTTTCAAAGACCGCGTGCCACGTAGGCACTTGGTGAATCGTGGCGGTTTCAGCGCGCACGAACCCTGCAGAGATGATCAAGGGTCGGTTGCAACCTAGACCACACGTCCCGGCAGGGACTTCGCAGTATACACGAAGATGCCGAGCCGTTCAACGATTCGCGCCCTTGGTCATCGTTGAAAGCGAACCCTCAACCAGCGGACTCCTGAAGCGCTAGGGAAGTATACCCGCAGAAAGGGGTGTGTCAACCTCGGGTGGAAGATCGTTGAAGACGGGCGGCGGGCGCGGCCGGAAGGGCCTCGCCCTCGAGCGTGCGGGATGGGGCCTACAGGCCCCGGATCACGCCTTGCGCGGTCGCCGACTTGCCGGCCTTGACGTGCTTGCCGGCGAGGCCGGCGGCGGGGACGGCGAGCTCCCTCACGGGCGCGCCGTCGAGGCTCACGCCGCCCTGCTCGATGCGGCGGCGCCACTCGCTGCGTGTCTGCCCGAACCAGCGCTCCATGACGGCGGGCAGAAACACGGCGCCGTCGTCTTCGAGGTCGCCGGGCTCGAGCGCGAGCTCCTGCAGGTCCGCAGCCGACTCGTGCCGGCGGAAGACGCTGTCGAAGTGCTCCTCGGCCGCGATGGCCGCCTCGGCGCCGCGCAGCCGCGTGATGATCTCGCGCGCAAGGCGCGCCTTGAGGTCGCGCGGCGCCACGGCGCCGCCGGCATAGTCCTCCTCGAGACGCGCCAGCTCGACGGCGCGGTGCGCGGTGAGCAGGCGAAAGTAGGTGAGCATCACGTCGTCGGGGATGCTCATCATCTTGCCGTACACGTCGCGTGGGTCCTCGGTGACGCCGATGTAGTTGCCGGTGCTCTTGCTCATCCGCTCGACACCGTCGGTGCCCGGCAGGATGTCGAGCGTCATGATCGCCTGCGGCTCCTGGCCGAAGTACGACTGCAGGTCGCGGCCCATGAAGAGGTTGAAGACCTGGTCGGTGCCGCCGAGTTCGATGTCGGCGTGTACCGCGACAGAGTCGTAGCCCTGCGCGAAGGGATAGAGCATCTCGAGCATGCTGATGGGCTGGTGCGCCGCCCAGCGCTTGGCAAAGTCGTCGCGCTCGAGGATCCGCGCCACGGTGGATGTGGAGGTGATCTCGAAGAGCTGCTCCATGGTGAGCGGAGCCAGCCACTCGCTGTTGTACGGCATCTCCAGCTTGGCCGGGTCATCGTCGAGGATCAGGAACGCCTGATCCTGGTAGGTCTTGGCGTTGGCGTCGATGATCGCGCCGTCGAGCCGGGGGCGCGTCTTGCTGCGACCCGACGGGTCGCCGATTCGCGCCGTGTAGTCGCCGATGATGAGCACGGCGACGTGGCCGGCATCCTGGAACTGGCGCAACTTGTTGAGGACGACCGTGTGGCCGAGGTGGATGTCGGGAGCCGTGGGGTCGACGCCGAGCTTGACGCGCAGCGGCCGGCCCTCGCGCTCGGCAAGCGCCAGCTTGGCCTCGAGGGCCCCCTGCGGGAGCACCTCGACGGCACCGATCATGAGGTCGTCGATGAGGCAGCGGTCGGTCATCGGCGCGGATGATACCACGGGGGTCCGGCGGCGAGCCGGACAGGGGGATCAGGCGGCAAGCCGGATGCTCGGGTCAGGCGACGCCGCGGAACAGGTGGCCCGTGGTGCTGCGCTCGCGGGACGCGAGCGCAGCGAGCGCCGGCAGACCACCGGAGGCGAAGGCCCGGCGCTCGCCGACATCGAGATCGGCCTGAACGACGATGAACGTGGCGACCCCGGCGGCGTGCAGCTCGTCCAGATTCGGCACCAGGTTGGTGACGCGGGCGTTGAAGACCCGCGTGCCTGAGGCGTCCACGTCGGCGGGGAAGGTGAAGCCCTTGGCGTCTTCGAGTAGAAGCCCAATGTGCTCGGCGGGGCCGGGCGCGGCGACCAGCCCCTCCGCCCGGCCCAGCTGGTCGCGGGTGCGGAGCACCTGCTGGCGGCCGAAGGCCAGCGCCTCGAGCGCCGGTGGAGAGTCGAGGCGAGGCGGGCCGGCCGTTATGGCGTCACTCAGCCCGGCGATCTGCTCCAGAGAGGCCTCCGGCGAGGTGACGACGGCTGCCGGAGCGCGGCCGACCAAGCCGGCGGCCACCCCGGCGGCCAGCCCGTTCAGTCCCTGAAGCGGGCTCTCGAGCACGAACGGGGTCGGGGAGGCCGCCGCTACCTCAGCCAAGACGCCGAGGTTGCGCACATACACGGCGTCCCAGCCGAGGGCCAGGACGTCCCGGAGCCATGACCGGTCTGCGTCGAAGACGATCTCGGGCAGGCGCAGGCGAAGCGGCAGTTCAGCTGCCCTCGCGGCCGTCGCGGCGCGGGCCACAGCGGCCGGGGTGTCACTCGTCATCACGTCCAGGCAGAGCGCCTCGACGTCGGGTGCGCGGATCGCGGACTCGCCCGGCCGCAGGACGAGAACGAGGCCCGGAACCTCGCCGCCGCCGCTCTCGTGCCCGGCGCGCGAGGAGACGGACGCCGGGTGCTCCGGCCGCCTGCCGGCCGCCGCGCGCCGACGAACCGCCAGGCGGCGTTCGTCGAGCGCCGCCACCGCGCGGCGGCGCAGATCCTTGAGGTCGCCGACGCCGATGAACAGGCCCGGGCCGACGTCGAACTCGAGCGCGCCGAGCCGATACGGAGTCCCGCCGAGCGCGCCGAGCGCATCGAGGGCCTTCTGCTCAGTGAGCGCGGCGGTGCGAGCGGCCGCCAGAGGAGCCGCGCTCGTCACGATCTGCTGGTCTGCGTCGCCCTCGACGGCGATTGCCAGAGCTGCCGGGCGGCCCTCCTCCCCGGCCAGGCACATGTCGAGCACCACGGGCCGCAGCGCGGACCGGCCCGTCTCGAGATCGCGCGCCAGCTCGTCGGTCTCGGCGGCGGACAGCCGGAAGAGCCGGTCTTTGACGGCGACGCGCTCATGCAGGCGGAGCGTGATGCGCTCGTCGCCACCATGCTCGAGCCGGACCGGCTCGCTCTGCCCCCACGACGTGTACAGATAGACGAGGTCGCCGACGGCGACGGGCTTGCTGAGACGCACCTCGACGTCGCCGCGCGCCTCGTCGGTGCGCGCCACCCTGCCGACGAGCACGCCGCGATGGCCGCCACGGCCGCCGCTGCGGACCTCGTGGTGACGCCCATCCAGATGCGCCGTCGTGAAGCTGCGCGAGAAGCTCTGCTCCAGACGGCCGCTCCATTCGGGCCGCACACGGTAGCTCTGCGGATCGCGTTGCGCCACGTCGAGCGCCTCCCGGTAGACGGCGGTCGTGACTCCCACGTAGCCGGCATCCTTCATCCGGCCCTCCAGCTTGAACGACGTCACGCCCGCGGCTAGGAGCTCCGGCAGCACGCCGATGGCGGCGAGGTCGGATGTCGACATCACCCGCGTGGCCTCCTCGTCATCACGTATGGCGGCGTCTCTGCCGCGAGGTGACCCGGCGGATCGCTCGAGGGAGTAGCGCAGGCGGCACGACTGGCTGCAGCGGCCGCGGTTGCCGCTGCGTCCGCCGACCATGCTGCTGAACAGGCAATCGCCGGAGTAGCCGTAGCAGAGCGCCCCGTGGACGAAGGCCTCGAGCTCGAGCCCGGCGGGGTCGAGGGCGGCGATCTCGGCGAGGCTCAGCTCGCGCGCCAGGATGGCGCGCCTGAAGCCAAGCTGAGCCAGCGCCGCCAGCTGCGCCGAGCTGTGTGTGTTGAGCTGCGTGCTCGCGTGCAGCGGCAACCCGGGGTACTCCTCGCGCGCGTGCGCAGCAAAGCCGAGGTCGGCGACGATGAGAGCGTCGAGGCCGGCGAGGTACGGCGCCTCCAGCGCCGCGAGCGCCGGCTCCACCTCGTCGTCCTTGAGCAGGGTGTTGAGCGCGAGGTACGCGCGCGCGTCGTAGAGATGCGCCTGCTCGACGGCCGCGACGACCGCCTCGCCGGCGAAGTTGCCGGCGAAGGCGCGCGCGCTCCAGCGCTCGAGGCCGAAGTAGACGGCGTCGGCGCCGGCGGCCAGAGCCGCGCGCAAGGCGCGCGGCTCTCCGGC
>JBBQFA010000239.1:0-4368 GCA_038321515.1 Thermoleophilia bacterium
GAAGTAGGCGTTGAGCAAGGTCACCGTCCTGAACACCATGTCGTGGCACGCCTTGGCGCAGCGGTCCTTCTGCTCGGTGCTGCCGTCCGCCTTGGCGGTGGTCTCCGTCCACTGAGCGATCGACGCGTGACAGAGCTGGGAATGGGAGATCGAGGTGGGGGCGTTGTTCAATGGCGCTGGGGCGCCGGCCATGGGAGCCCAGCCCTCATGCGCCGCCTTATCGATGCCGTTCGTCGGGAGAGGCGTCTCGGCGTAGTACTGCATCACCTCGTCGACGATCTTGTTGCGGTCTGCGGGCGTACCTACGACCATGCTGACGATGGCGCACGAGCCGTTGCACGTGCCGCACAACGTGCCCCAGCCGGCTACGCCGCCGCCGCCATAGGCGAACATCTTTTTCGGCAGCGTGCCCCACGTGGTCGGGTTGGCCGCGGCCAAGGCCTCGATGATCGGCCACCAGGTCGCCTCGGCGCATCCGCCCTGCGTGTAGTAGAGCTCATAGGCGCGACGGCCCAGCGTCTCAGATTTAGGCTGCGCGGCGGGGTCGGTCGGATACGGCCACGACCCCGCGTTGGCCACCGCGGCGGCGGCAGGATCCGCCGACTTCGCAAGGCCGACGCCGACCACAGAAACGGCCGCCGCAACAGTTCCGGCGCTGACCAGGAACTTGCGCCGCGACATCAGATTGTCGGACATACGCGCGACTCCTTTCGCTACACCGCCCCGCGATCTGCGGGGCGCTGGACACTTGCGCACGCTGCAGTGAAAAGGAGTCTCCCCAGGAATGTCGGCGGCGCTCCCGGAGGGAGAGCCAGACGCTCAAGGCGTCAAGCATGGCGCCACGGGCACGCCGAAGCGCCGCCAGTAGCGTTGCGTCCCACCAAGACTCGCCGGCCGATTTCTGCATTCCCCGAACGCAGAGGCTCCTTTACATATGCGGCCATGCGCATGCGACGCTAGCACATCCGGAGGAGCTTGTGAAGCAGAGCACACAAGCAACAAATCCTATAGCTCGTGTATGGAATACCCGGTCATGCACGGCTGCCCGGCGGAGACGTGCGCCCGGGCTTCACCCGGCTCCCACACCATGCTCGCCGTAGTCACACTCTGGTCCGGGTCGGGGTCGTCGTCTTCCCAGTGGTCGCAGATGCCAAGGGGCGCGTTCTCGTGGTCGCTGAGCACGGCCTTGCCCCGCTCGACCAGATCAGCACCGTCCTCGAGGCCCGCGATGAGGAGCTCCTCCGCGCGGGCTCGCCGCAGCCGTGACCCCTCCGAGCGGGAGGCGTCGCCCGACGCCAGCTCCGGCGAGATGTAATGGTTGGAGTGTGCCAGGAGCGCGAAGGCACCGGCGCTCGCCGCGCGAGCCGGCGGCGGCGAGCCGTCGACGAGCACCCAGCGCACGCCGGTAGTCTCCAGGTCCCAGACGCGGCCGGAGGCATCGCAGAGCAGGTAGTTCGAGCCGCGCGCCCGCGGCGACCCGGCGATCAGGTCGCGAGCACGCTCCAGGTCCGGCTGCTCGAGGACCGCGGTGAGCAGGCAGTTGTTGGGTACCCCGACGCGCTCGTCGCGGTAGTACACGGTGTTGGCGGCCGAGGTGAAGCCGTGCGAGTTGATACCGGTCATCGGCAGGTCGTAGGCGGCGCCGACGCTGAGGTACGAAGCGCCGCCGCCCGAGACGCCGGCGCCGCTCAGACGGACCCTGCGGATCACGAGGCCCTCGACGTCTTCGGGATACCAGTCCTCGTTGTGGCCGGAGACGACGCGTCCGCCGGCCACGACCGCGAACGACGTGCAGTGGTCCGGCGCCGGGCGAGCGCCGCCGCCCGGCGGCCACACATGGTCGGCCGCACAGGTGAACTCCTCGCTGCAGTTGAGCGCGAAGAGGATCTCGAAAGAGGCGTTGGCGCCCTCGGCGAGGCCGCGGATCTGGTCCACGGCCTGCGGGACGTAGTCTTCGGCAGGCCGCAGGTACGCTTGCGAGCGCTTGACCGCCTCGGCGAAGGTGAAGCCGGCGAGCAGCGGAAACCGCTCTTCGTAGGCGGCGAGGCCCTGCGCGACCAGGTCGCGCGCCGCCTCGCCGATCTGCCGACCCACCTCGCGGTGAGTCCCGGACGCTTCGATGACGGGAGGGTGATGAGCCATGGCCCGCTCATCCTACGCCCGGCGGCGCGGCGAGGCACACACGGGAGAAGCCGAACCTGCCCACAGAGGGCAGGCCGAACCGGCACTCGCGGGGGAGGCCGAACGGGCACTCGTGCATTTTGGGTTCGAGCCCATAAACGGAGAGTCGACTGAAACCACACCCTACGGCCGCTCGGCACGCGGTTCGGACTCAAGCGTCCGGGGAATCTCGATGCTATGGATGGAGATCGCGACTTTCGATTCTCTCCGCGGCCCAACCGGGCCGCGGAGATCAGGTGGCGCCCGTGGGGCGAGCCCGCCTTCGCGGAGGCTCGCAGACTCGGGCGCCCCATACTGCTCTCGCTCTCGGCCGTCTGGTGTCACTGGTGCCACGTCATGGACGAGACGAGCTACTCCGATCCCCGCGTCATCGCGGCGATCAACGAGCACTTCGTCCCCATCCGTGTCGACAACGACCGCCACCCGGATGTCAACCGTCGCTACAACATGGGCGGCTGGCCCACCACCGCCTTTCTCGCTGCCAGCGGCGACGTTCTCACCGGCGGCACCTACCTGCCGCCCGATCAGATGCTCGAGAGCCTCGCTCGCGTGAAGGCGTTCTTCGATGCCAACCAGGCGGCGGTCTCGTCACTGGAGGCGACGAGACACGCTCAGGCCGCCGACAGCGACGCCGCGATGGCTCAGATGGGCAGCCTCTCGCTGAGCCATGAGAAGCCGCTCGAGATGTTCGAGGGCGATCCCGACGTACCGGGAGACGTATCCGCCGAGGTCGCCCTGCAGATCGTCCGCGGCTTCGACCCCCTGTACGGCGGATTCGGCGCCGACCCCAAGTTCCCGCAGCCCGACGTCTTCGGATTCATGCTGGCCTACGGCGTGCTGCGCGGCGGCGGCGACCCCACGCACGTCGCCCAGGGAAGCAGCGCTCTGCTGCGCCCGTCGCGCGTGCATGAGGTCGTGCGCGTGACGCTGACCAACATGGCCGACGGCGATATGTACGACCACGTCGCCGGCGGCTTCTTTCGCTACGCGACGAAACGGGACTGGAGCGTGCCGCACTACGAGAAGATGCTCGAGGACAACGCCCGGCTGGTGCATCTGTACCTCGACGCCGCCGTCGCGGCAAAGGACCACGACCTCGGCGACCGGGACCTGTATCGGCGCACGGCCGAGGGTGCGATCGACTACCTGCTGGCGACGCTGTGGCGTGGCGACCCGCCCGCTTTCGGCGGCAGTCAAGATGCCGACGAGAAATACTACCTGCTGGATGCGGACGGACGGGCCGGCTTGGCAGAGCCGTTCGTCGACCCGACCGTGTACGTGGACTGGAACGCGCTCGCGGCGCGGGCGCTGCTGCGGGCGGCGCCCGTTCTCGAACGCCCGGAGCTCGCCGACCGCGCCGTCGAGTTGCTCGACCACCTGATGACGACGGCGCGCCGCGGCGACGCGATGGCGCACTTTCTGCTGCCAGACGGCGCGGTGGGCGACGGCGCGCCGCTGCTCGCCGACCAGGTCGGCGTGGCGACGGCGCTTCTCGACGCCTACGAGGCGACGGGTGAGCGACGCTGGCTGAAGCGCGCGCAGGCACTCGCCGGCTGGGCCGGCGACCAGCTGCGCGCGCCCGACGGCCGCCTGCACGACCGGCTCGCCACCCCGGGCGAGAGCGCCGGCCTGCTGGCCAACCCGGTGCCGGCGCTGGACGAGAACGCGCTGGCGGCGGAGGTGCTCCTGCGCCTCGATTCGTACACCGGCGAGGCGCGCTACCGCGAGCGCGCGCTGGAGATCCTCGCCGCCTGGGCGACGCACTACGAGCAATACGGCGTCGCCGCGGCGCCCTACGCTCAGGCGCTGCTGCGCTACCTCGAGCGCCCCGACCACATCGTCGTGGTCGGCCAGCGCGGCGACCCCGAGGCGCGGCGACTACACGCCGCCGCGCTCACCGCGCCGCGCGCCCTGCGTACCGTGCAATGGCTCGACCCGGCCGAGCCGGCCGACGCGGATCGCATCCGCGCCGCCGGGTTCGCCGCGGCGGCGGAAGCTGGCGGAGGCCCGGCCGGGTTCGCCGCGGCGGCGGCAGCCGACGGAGGCGCCGCCGGCGCCGGCACACCCGCTCCGGCCGCGGCCGCCAACGTCTGCCGCGGCACGGCGTGCTCCCCGTTCGAAGGCTGACGCGGGTCGGCTGCGCCAGCCGCCCTTGAGCGCCCCGCGTGTCTGAGGTGGAATAACCTG
>JBBQFA010000240.1:0-4359 GCA_038321515.1 Thermoleophilia bacterium
CGACGCACCACGCCGCGCCGACGCCGTCTGGACAGGCTCGCTCGCCCAGGGGTCCGGAGAAGTCACGCTCGTCACCAGCGGAGCGGCCGGTCCGCTGCCCGTCACCTGGTCGTCGCGCACCGCGCGCTCCGAGGGCAAGACCAGCCCCGAGGACCTTGTCGCCGCCGCGCACGCCAGCTGCTACAACATGGCGCTTTCGCACATCCTCGGCGAAGCCGGCACGCCGCCGGAGAAGCTCGAGACCAGCGTCACCGTGACCTTCAAGGAGATCGAGGGCGGCTTCAAGGTCGGCAGCTCCGCGATCACGGTCAAAGGGACCGTGCCGGGCCTCGACGAGGCAGCCTTCAGGGAGGCCGCCGACGCGGCCAAAGACGGCTGCCCGATCAGCGGCGCCCTCAAGGGCAACGTGGAGCTGAGCGTGGAGGCGTCGCTGGCCTGACCGCTGTATCCTGAGCCGGTGGAACGTAGCACCGGCAGCAGGGCGCAACGCTGGGGGCCGCCGCGCATGCTGCTGGCAGCGGCGGTGCTCGTGGCCATCGTCTGGCTGGCCGCCGCGCCTGCGGCACGCGCCGGCGCGGCGGCCGGCCCGTTCGTCCTCGCGCCCGGCGTGGGACTCAGCGACCAGTTCGGCTACGCGCCCGCGTACACGCGCAACGTGCCCGCGTTCGACGCGGACGGCAACGCGTACATCCGCAGCCGCACCTCGTCCGGGTCCGCGACCTCGTACATCCACACGCTGGTCGCGGGCTCCTGGGTGCGGCTCGACTTTCTCGCCGCGCTGCGCGCCGCCTATCCCTCCTTCGTCCAGACGGTCGGCGCCGGAGGGCTGCGCAACGACGGCGTCGTCTTCGACCGCGAGGGTCGCGCCTACAACCCCGTCACCGTCGAGGTCGGGGGCGGCAAGGAGCGCAGCGCGCTTCTCGTCTCATGGGACCGCTGCCGCACCTGGAAGGTCTTCAAGCTTCCCCAGGGTACGTTCGCCGTGGAGCGCTGGGTCGGCCACAACGAACTGGATGGGCCGCCGTTCCTCGCCATCTGGCGCACCTCCGGGCCGCCGGACGTCCCCGGCAGCCAGAGCAACACGCTGTACGTCACGCAGCCGCGCCTGGACGGCGACCGGCTCGTGCTGCCTCCACTCGTCAAGGTCACGGACAGGTGCCTCGGTCTCAGCCGCGACTCGGGCGGGGCGTCCTTCGCCGTCACGCGCGGCGAGACCACCTGGTTCGTCTGGTCGGAGACGGCACGCAAGGGCCAGGGCGGGACCCCGCAGTACATCTCCACCTATGACCACGCGACCAACACGATCGGCGGCCGGCGGCAGCTGGCGTGGACGCCGAGCCGCAGCGACCCCCACAACAAGCCGGGCATCTGCCTCGACAGCGCCGGCTACCTGCATGTGATCGCCGGCGGCCACGGGTCTCCCGCGCTCTACACCCGGTCTCTCGCGCCCCTGAGCGCCGACGTGGGGTGGACCGTCCCCGTCCCCGTTCTGAGCACCGGCTGGGCGTCGACCACCGACCCCACCATCCAGATGGGTCAGCAGACCTACCCGGCATTCGTGTGCGACAGCCACGACACGCTGCACCTGATCACGCGCCAGTGGCGCCGCGGGGTCGACTCGTATCACGGTGGCCGGGGATACGGCGCCCTCGTCCATCAGTCGTGCGCCACCGGGGGCACGTGGAGCGAGCCGTCGCTCATCGTCGTCGGGGCCCACCCCGGCTACAGCGTCTTCTTCCACAAGGTCGCGCTTGACGCGAGGGACCGCCTGTTCCTCTCGTGCGGCTACCAGGGAGGTCCCGAGCTCAAGGAGGCGCGGGCGCTCGGCGCCGCGCTGGCGCTGCTCGGGCGCACGGAGCTCCGCCCGGGCAAGTACCGCAGCCGCATGCTGCTCGTCTCGGACGACGGCGGCGCGACGTGGCGGTTCGCCGCCGACGCCGACCTCGAGCCGCCGGCCGCAGCCGCGCGACGCGCGGCCGAGTCGTCCGCCGTCGCCGCATCGCCGGCGGAGCGCGCGGCGGTCGAGCCGCCCCTGACGAGTTGGCGCTGGGTCAACCCGCTCCCGCAGGGCAACCAGTTCACGGGGCTCGCGTTCGTACGTGGCCGGTCCGGCTGGGCCGTCGGCACCCACGGGACGGTGAGTCACACGGTCGACGGCGGGCAGCTGTGGTCGCCGCAGTCCGCACCGACCGTCGCCGACCTCTTCGGCGTGGCGGCGGCGAACGCCAACCGCGCGTGGGCGGTCGGCGAGGGCGGGACGATCCTGCGCACCACGGACGGCGGCGCTACATGGGTGCCGATTACCAGCGGGACTCCCCGCGACCTGTTCGCCGTCTGCGCCGTCTCGGCGCGAGACGTCTGGGCGGTCGGCGAGGGCGGGACGATGCTCCACTCGCTGGACTCGGGCACTTCGTGGACGCGGAGCCGGTCCTCCACCAGCGAGCCGCTCTTCGCGGTGACGTTCTCGGACGATCGCACCGGACTCGCGTGCGGCGGCCGCGGGACGATCCTGCGCACCGGCAACGGCGGCGCCCTGTGGAAGCCGCGCCGGTCGTTCACGGCGGGACCGTTGTTCTCGGTGGCCTTGCTGGCGGACGGGCGGGCCATCGCGGCCGGCGAGGGCGGCTACCTCGTTACGAGCGCGGACGACGGTTGGCACTGGCAGGAGCGCCGGACGGGGACCAAGGAGAGGCTACGCGCCGTCCGGATGCTCCCCTCAGGTCGAGCCTGGGCGCTCGGCGTCGGCAGCGTGCTGCGCAGCGCCGACGCCGGCAGGCGCTGGACGGCCTTCCGCCTGCCGGTGGCGGGACCGTGCGGAGCCCTCGCAGTCTCGAACGCCACGACGGTGCTTGCCGGTGGCGCCGGTGGGGCGCTCTGCCGCAGCACCGACGGCGGACAGACCTGGCGCCGGCTCACCTCAGGCCCGCTAGCCACCTGGGACGAGGGGCTCGTCGCCGGCGGCGAGGTCTGGCTTGCCGGCTCCAGGGGAACGGTGCTGCGCGCCGGCGCGGACGGCGCCATCTGGGGTACGAGGACGATCGCCGGCAAGGCGGACCTGCACGGGGTCGCCCGCGCGGGCGCGCTGGGCTGGGCGGTCGGCGACGACGGCACCGTCGCTCGCAGCACCGACGGCGGGGACAAGTGGACGAAGCTGCCGGCGCCCACCTCCGCGGACCTCATGGCTGTGGCCGCGCCCTCCGCTCAGACGGTGGTCCTGGCCGGCAAGGCCGGCGCGCTCCTGACAAGCACCGACGCCGGATCGACATGGGGTCCCTCCGGCGTGACCGCCGACGACCTCCTCTGTCTGACCTTCGCGGATGCGACCCATGGATGGGCCGGAGGGGGCGCGGAGTACGGGGAGACTCGTGCCGAGGTGCTCCGCAGCGCCGACGGCGGACTCAGCTGGCAGGAGGTCGACATTCCCGTGTGGGGACGTGTGCGCGACCTGTGCTTCGTGGACGAGCGGACGGGGTGGGCGGCCGTGGAGGACTGGGGCATCGACGGTGACCGGCCGCAGGGCTCCATTCTTGCGACCAGCGATGGCGGCGAGACCTGGGTGCGGCAGGCGACGACGGCGGCGGGGCTCGCCGCGGTGAGCGTGGGCGCCGACGGAGCCGGCTGGGCCTGCGGTCAGCGCGGACTCATCCTGCAGACCGCGGACTGGGGCCTCACGTGGACGCCGCGCGACGCCGGCACGGATAGCGCCTTGAACGCCGCGGCGATCACGGCGCCGGGCGCAGTGTGGCTCGCCGGCGCCGACGGCGCGGTGCTCGCGGGGTCGCCCGCAGGTCGCTAGGCGCCGACGGGCGCAGCCGAGGCGTTCACGATCACCGGCAGCTTGCCCTGCCACGCGGCCCACACCTCGGGGTCCGTGGCCAGCTCACACATGAAGTGCGCGACGTTGGCCATGTTGGTCTCGCCGGGGCGAAAGAGGCTGCCCACGAGGCCTTCGTGCAGCGTGTATGCCGTGACGTCACCCTCGCGCAGCGAGTCGGGACGGACGGCCGACCACTGCACGCAGGGGTCGGCCGTCCCAATCGCCTCGGAGAGGAAGTCGGCGGCGCGCTGATTGTCCCGCGCAGGAGGGACCAGACCGCGCAGCATCCAGACGACCAGCTTCTCGAACGACCGGCGACGTGTGTCCAGCCCGCCCTGGCGACCGACCGACACGCTGCTCATGAGGATGAGCCTCACCGGATGCCCGGGTCGCGCCGCGCGGATCGCCCGGCACACCCTCTCCGTCGCCCGGGTCACGAGGTCGCGCGGCGGCCCGAAGACCCCTCGCAGGCTGATGACGTGACCGAGACACGAGATGACGGCGTCGCAGCCCTCGACCTGCCGCGTCAACTCCTCGTCGCT
>JBBQFA010000241.1:0-4337 GCA_038321515.1 Thermoleophilia bacterium
AGGACGGCGTCCCCTTCACTGCCAAGGACGTCGCCTTCGCCTACAACGGGGCCGTTTCAGGTCACCGAGGTCAAGAAGGGCGACTACGTGAAGATGGTCGCCAACCCGACGTTCTGGGGTGACAAACCCACCATCGATGAGCTCCTGTTCGTCACCTACCAGAACCCGGACACGATGACGCAAGACCTGCTGGTGGGTGGCACGCTTGACGCCGCCTGGGGCGTCCCCTCGGCGCAGTTTCCCAAGATCGAGTCGGAGCAGGGCATGGAGGCGATCTCCTACAACCTGCTCACCTGGGACTACCTCTCGATGAACTGCTACACGGGGGCAGAGCCGCGGCAACCCGATGCTCAAGGACGTCGCCCTTCGCCAGGCGCTGAACTGGGGCATCGACCGGCAGCGCATCGTCGACCTGGCGTGGGCCGGCCGCGCCAAGGCCGGCACCACCATCATGACGCCCGACTCGTGGGTCGACCCCGACTACCACTGGCAGCCGCCGGCCGACCAGACGTTCACCTACGATCCGGCGAAGGCCAAGGAGCTGCTCGACGCCGCCGGCTACAAGGATGCGGACGGCGACGGCATCCGCGAGGACAAGAGCGGCAAGCCCATCAAGCTGCGCCTATGGGCCCGCGCGGAGTCGCCCGAGAGCCAAAAGACCGGCGGCCTGCTCACCGGCTGGTTCCGGGACCTGGGCCTCAAGATCGACTACCAGGTCATGGACGACGGCATCTACTACGACAGCATCTGGGCCTACGAGGGCGACACGTACAGCCCCGACTTCGACCTGTACCTCTGGAACTACGACGGCTACGCCGACCCCGGCGATACCCTGGCGAGCTTCACGACCGCGCAGATCGAGAACTGGAACGAGCCCTGCTGGTCGAATGCCGAGTACGACCAGGCCGTGAACGAGGCGAACACCACGCTCGATCCGGAGAAGCGCAAGGCGCTGGTCTGGCAGGCGCAGCAGATCCTCTACGACCAGTCGCCCGAGATCGCGCTCGACTACCCGGACAAGCTCGAGGCCGTGAACACGGCCAGGTGGGACGGCTGGACGCGCATGTACGGCGGCACCGGCGCCGCCTTCTACACCAGCTACGTGCGCGACAGCTACATGAACCTCAAGCCGAAGGCGGCCGCGGAGGGCTCGTCCGGCGGCATGAGCGGCACGACGATCGGCATCGTCGTCGCGGCCGCGGCCGTCGTGCTCATGGTCGTCGCGCTGCTGCTCGTCCGGCGGCGGCGCGGGGCTGCGGAAGAGGAGTGAGGCGGGAGGGCTTTGCCGGCCCTGTCATCGGGTCTCATCGGCGGGCGCGTCGCCCTTGAGCGCCGGCTGGGCGCCGCGTCGCAAGTAGACCTCGGCGCGGTTCTTGCCCGCGCGCTTGGCCGCGTACAGCGCGGCGTCGGCGCGCGCGACCAGGTCGTCCATGTTGCCGGCCATGTCCGGGTATGAGGCGATACCGATGCTCACCGTGATGTGTGCCGGCCCCGTCTCCTCGTCGATGGTGAACGGCGCCTCGGCGACCAGCGTGCGGAGCCTCTCCGCGAGCGCCTCCGCGCCCTCGCGGTGGCCCGGTGCCGGCGCGCCCCCGTCGGGCCGCGCGCCCTGATCGTCGTCGCGCGGGTCGCCTTGCGGCGTGACGGGCGTGCTGGGCAGCACCACGGCGAACTCCTCGCCTCCGTAGCGCGCCGCCAGATCGACGCCCTGCCGCAGGCCGCCGCTGACAAGTCGGCCGAGCTCGCGCAAGACCTCGTCGCCGGCCGGGTGGCCGTGGGTGTCGTTCAGCATCTTGAAGTCGTCGATGTCGAGCATGAGGAGAGACACCGGCGAGCCGTAGCGGTGCGCCCGGGCGAGCTCCTGGCCGAGACGGTCGTAGAAGGCGCGGTGATTCGCCAGGCCGGTCAGCCCATCGGTGGTCGCGAGCCGCGCCGTCGTGAGTGCGAGCGTGACCTGTTCGCCGAAGGCGGCCATGAACCCCTGCTCTTCGGCGGTGAAGACGCGCTCGCGGTCATGTTCGATGAGCACCAGCATACCCAGGGCTTCTCCGCGAAAGCGCAGCGGAACGTTGAGCAGGGTGCGCTCGCCGAAGGCCTCCATGAAGCGGCGCACTTCGGCTGGCAGGTGGTCGTCGGAGATCGTCTCGACGAAGACCTCACCGGCATCGAGGGCGCGGCGGTCCTCCGGCGTGTTCCCGACGGGGAACGATGCGCCGACGGCGTCATCGCGCCGGATCGCCCGGGTCGCGTGGCGCGCGCGCGTGACCAGCTCGTCGCGCTCGCGCAGATACTCATAGATGAAGGCGGCCGGCGACTGCACGGCCTCCGCCGCCAGGCGGGCGACCTCACCCAGCGCCGTGTCCGGGTCTCTCGCCGCGGACACGGCGCGTCCGGCCGCGACCAGCGAGCGCAGCCAGCGATTGCGCTCTCCCTCACGGCGGTGCCGGAGAGCGTTGTTCAGCGCCACCGCCGCCTGCTCGCCGATGGCGCCCGCCATCTGGATCTCCCCCGGTGTGAACCGGCGCTCGTGCTCGGTCTCGATCAGTATCATGACGCCGAGCAGTCTGCTGCCGAAGACGAGCGGGACGGTGAGCCAGGTCTTCTCGCTCCACGAGTCCATCGACGCGCGGTCAGGCGGCGGGAGATCCGGGTCGGAGCGGGATTCCTGCACGACGACGCCGGCGCGCAGGGCGTCCAGCCCGCCGGAGTGGGTCGTGATCTCGTAGGAGGCGCCAGAAAGACTGGCGGCGTTCCCCGGCGCCGGATCGCGTTCCCACAGGCAGCAGAACAGGGCGAGATCGCCGTCCGGCGAGTACTCCCAGATGACGCACTCCGGGCTGCCCAGGGCCTCTCCAGCCGCCTTGGCGACCCGCCGAAGGACCTCGTCGTAGTCGATGCTGGCGGCGATGGCGCGGCTCGCCTCGAGCAGGGCGCTCAGCTCGGTGGTGCTCCGGCGTTCTTCCGCCTCGGCGTCGGCGCGGCGGACGCCCGACCCCGTGCCGGGCGTGTGCTCGGCCAGCATCGCCGTGAGACACTCGTTGAGGCGGCGGACCTCCCCGTCGGCGTGCAGACGCCGGATGAGCTGCCCGACGGCGCGTCCCACCGCGGGTAGGACGGTGCGCCGGGAAAGGTCCGAGTCGCCGATCGACTGGCCGAAGACGATGAGAGCGCCGAGGACCGCGTCACCGGCGTCGAGAGGCACCGCCGCGGAGCACTCGAATCCGTCGACCACGTCGTCCCCCGCCTCGCGGCTGCGGAACACGGATTCGCCGCGACGCACGGATTCGTACGGTTGCGCGTCGACGCCGAACCCCGCCTGCGTCTCCGCGGAATCCGCGGGCAGGCCTCTCGCGCAGGCGATGGCCGGCGCGAGCCTGTTCTCGTCGAGCAGGATGAAGGCGCCTGCGTCGAGCTGCAGTCCTGCCAGCGTGATATCGAGGATCTCTCCGAGGCAGTCGGCGACGCTGTCCGTGCCTCCGGCCGCGATCAGGACGCGGTCGAGCAAGGCGAGCCAGGTGTCGCCCTGCGGCAGAGCGTCTGTAGCGTGATCGGACATGGACTCCTCGACCGGGCATACCCGCAGACCCATCGTCGTCAACCGTTCGAAGCTGAAGTCCGGCGCTGACCGACGCCGGCCGGGTGACCTGCCCGGCCGCACGTGACAAGATGCATTTGCGCGGAGCGGCTCGTGGTCCGGTGACCACCGCGGTCTTCAAAACCGTCTGCGGGGCAGTGATCCTGTCCTGGGTGGGTTCGACTCCCATGTCGCTCCGCCAGTATGTTCTGCAGGCACGGGTCTCGACACCGGGTGGCGCCGTCGGTCGGCCGTTCGAACCTGTGAAGGCACCCTGAGGTTGAGCCACGGGATACGTGCTACACTGAAGCTGTGTAGACGGAAGCTGGCAAGGACGCAGCCGGCCGGCGCCTCGTGGGAACGCGACCGGTCGGTACCGGGACGGAGAGGGGAGCGACCGTGGCGAACGTGACACTGGCACTCGAGGACGCGCTGCTGAGAAGAGCCCGCGTCAAGGCGGTGCACGAGAACACCAGCGTCAACGCGGTGATCCGCGGGTTTCTCACGCAGTGGGTACGGGATGACGAGGATAGGGCGGCGGTCGTGGAGAGCGTGCGCGCCGCCCTCTACGCCTCCGAGTATCGCTCGGGCGGCGTCACCTGGACCCGCGACGAACTGCACGAGCGATGACGCCGCCCGCCAGAGCCTTCTTCGACACCCAGGTGCTGGTCTACGCCCACGACGCGAGCGAGCCGCGCAAGCGGGACCTCGCTCGCGATCTTCTGCTCGGCCACCTCGGCGCCGGCACCCTGTGCACCAGCAC
>JBBQFA010000242.1:0-4330 GCA_038321515.1 Thermoleophilia bacterium
CTCCATGACCTCGCGCAGGCCGGGGCCGGCGTGGTCGAGGATCTCGGGGCTCAGGTAACCGGCCTTGGCGCCGGCGGTGGCGGCGCAACCGGTGACCACGACCATGACGTCGTCGGCGATGAAGCGCTTGATCATCTCGACGATGCCCTCGTCCTGGGTGACGCGCACGTTGTTGCAGCCGACGACGCCGGCGAGGCCACGCACGCGGCCGGCGATGATCGCGTCGTTGAGCGGCCGGAACGAGCCGCGGTGAAAACCGCCCTGCATGTAGTTGAGGTACTCGTGGCTGAAGCCGGCGACGAGCGGCTCGTGGTAGTCGGGGATGTGGATCGGGCCGCGGTTGGCGTAGTTGGCGATCGCCATGCGGACGATCTCCGCAGCCGTCTCGGGGGCGCGGTGCTCGTCGAACTCGACGTGGGTCGCGCCCGGGATCTTGGCCTTCGGTGAGGTCGTCACCAGCTTGGTGTGGAAGCGCTGGGAGAGCGGCCCGAGCGCCTGCATGATGCACTGCACATCGACGACCATGACCTCGACGGCGCCGGTGAGGACGGCGAGCTCCTGGTGGAGGAAGTTGCCGGCCGCCGGGATGCCGTAGCGCATGAGGATCTCGTTGCTGGTGCAGCAGATGCCGGCGAGGTTGATGCCCTCCGCGCCGGCCGCCTTGGCCTCGGCGATGAGCTCCGGGTCGCGCGAGGCCTCGACCAGCATGGCCGAAAGCGTCGGCTCGTGGCCGTGGACGATGACGTTGACCTGGTCGGCCTTGAGCACGCCGAGGTTGACCTCGCTGGAGAGCGGGGACGGCGTGCCGAAGAGGATGTCGCTGATGTCGGTGCTCAGCATCGCGCCGCCCCAGCCGTCGGCGAGGGAGCAGCGCAGCGCCGACTTCAGGATGTTCTCGGCGTCGAGGTCGACGCCCTCGTGCGTGCGGTGCATGACCTCGACGACCTCGCGGTCGATGGCGCGCGGGGTGATCCCCAGCTCGCGCCACTTGGCCTGGCGCTTGGGGGTCGCGCGCTTGGTGTAGATGATCTCGCCGTGAGGCTGGCCGAACTGCTGGAGCGCGACGTCGGCCACGTCGAGGGCGATCTCGTTGACCTCGCGGCCGCTGGTGGGCACTCCGAGGTAGTCGGCGACGACATGCAGCTTCTGCTCGTCCTTGACCTTGTAGCCCGCGGCCTCGCCGGTGGCGACGGCGCGCAGCGTCATCGCCATGTCACGGCCGTGGTCAGAGTGGGCGGACACGCCGCCGGCCACCTGGCGGGCGAAGTGACGCGAGGCGATGGTGCCCATGTCGGCGCCGCAGATGCCCGTCTTCTCCTCGGCATCCTTGCCGACCAGACGGCAGGGGCCCATCGAGCAGATGCGGCAGCAGGCGCCGGACTCGCCGATGGGACAGGGCTTCATGGCGTCCGCGCGCGAGAACGCGGTGTCGATCCCACAGCCGTCGGCATGCGCCAGCATCTCGAGGGCGGCAGGGTCGATACTCTTCGCGGCCACCGGCTTGGCGTCGTCGTTGTTCTTGTCATCCATGAGGCGACTCCTTCACGCCCGGGAGGGGACGGGCCGCACCATGAGCGCGGCCCGGGTGCCCGGACGGATCGTGGTCTGGCTGATGCACACGGGACGGAGGGCGATCAGTACTTGCGGTGGTCGCCCGACATGGTGAGGTCGGCCGGGTCGGTCGCGGTGACGCGCACCCCGGCCGTGAGCCACGCCGGCTTGTCCGTCGGCGGAGCATCGGCTTCCGAGGCCTCGCCGGTGGCATAGCCGGCCGCTTCGAGCCGGGCGACGACGTCCTGCGGGTCGGTCTTCGCTGGGTCGTACTCGAGACGAAGCGTCGCGTCCATCGCGCTGGCGCCGGAGACCTCGATCCCTTCCACTTCACGGAAGAGACCGCGGACGGCGATCACGTGATGATCGGCCCACATGCCCGGGACGCTCAGGGCCAGCTGCTCCATTCGTGCCTCCTCGCTCGAGCGGTTCCGGGGAGGCGTCCGCCGGGGGAGGCGGGGCGTCGCCCCTTGACAAGGAACCTAGGGGGGTATCCGCAAGCTAGTGTGCGCGACTGTACGACATGGCGCAACCGCAGGTAAAGGATTGTGCTTTATGTCACAAAATGTCGAACATCGGCGCACTTAAACAACACCAAAATGCGCGAAAACCGGGCCGCGGGCGAACAAAAGCGCTCACGCGCGGCCCGGCGCCAAGAATGCGTCACTCAGGATGGCGCGCGCGTCAAGGAATCACGCAGCGTCGACCTGCGCCCAAGCCGGCACGCAGCCGGCGGCGGCGCCCAACGGCGGGCGATTGACCCGACCCCTCTAAGCGGAACACTGTGGATGAGAGATCCACGCTCGCCGCATGGTGAGAGGAGGTGTCGTCGTCGTGAGCCCGTAAGCCGTTCCCGGCTGGCGGCTCGTGGGCCGCCAGGGTCTGGGTCTTGGCCCAAGTGCCGTCGACGCCGCGCTGGCTCGAGATGCGGCCACGCTCTCGTGCGGCCCCCACACCTTCGACTTCGCCAAGACGCACACGGCCCTGGACGACGTGCAGCTGCGCTTGAGCCACCGGCGGGGCTGCGCCTGCGACGGCCGCGCCAGCGGGCTCCGTCATGTCAGAGCCGGCTCGGTCGAACGCCTGGTCCCCGCGGTCACCGGCGACCTTGATGATGCGACTCGGGCGCACATCGAGGCAGACCGGCTCTCCGTCGCTGGTCGAGCTCTCTTCTCCCACGTCGCCCATCTGGTCGCTCTCGCGGAAGACAAACCGCCTGGCAAGCGCACGTTGCGCTTCCTTCCCGTGAGCGGCGGGTCCTGCCGCAAGCAGGAGACCTTCGCGCGCGGGCGCATCTGCACTGCTCGGGGCTGCGGGACCGTCCTGTCCGTCTACAATCCCTCGCGCTCTTGCGAGCTGCACGGCGCCGACGGCCTCCTGGAAGCGCGAGACGCGCGCCATGTCGTCCGAGCGAAGAGCCTTCGCGCGTACCGCGGTCTCCGTCGCTGACGGACCGCGGGCCGGCTGCCGGCGGCCACGAGGAGGCGAGCGCGACGACGTGCCGTCACGCCGGAGGCCGGGGCTGCTCAGGCGGTCGCGCCGACCTGCGCGCGGCGCTCCCTGCGAAGCGCGACGCCGGCGAGAGCGGTCAGGATCACGCCGGCGACGAAGATGATCGGCTGCAGCACGCTCACGGAGCCGATGATGGCCACCTGGATGACGATCCATGCCATCAGCATGCCTCCCATCCCGAGAGAGAGAAGCGGAGCGACGCGGCTCCTGGCCAGCCACGCGATGGTCGCGGCGCCCAGGCCGCCGCCGATGACGACGAAGAGGAACAGACCGGGGATGAAGAAGCTGCTGAACGGGCTGCCGTCGAGCCAGGAGAGCGGCCATCCCGGGGCGCCGCTCATGGCGTAGTAGCCGCCGCCGAACGCGTTCAGCATCACGAGCAACTGCAACAGGATGCTGGCGATCTTTGTGACCTTCATGGTGCGCCTCCCGGGCGTTGCGCCCTGACCTCGTCTGCTGTATTGTAGGTAACAGCGTTACTGTAACGCTGTTACCGTAACAGTGTTTACGGGGCCGTGTCAACACTTCCCCGGGTGTACGGCGCCGGTGAAACGAGGAGCAGGCGAATGAGCGAACGCGGAGGACGAGGCAAAGGCCGGACGGGGCCGGTCACGGCAGAGGCCGTGATCGACGGCGCCCTGGCGGTGATCGACGAGGAGGGGCTCGACGCCCTGACCATGCGCCGGCTGGCGCACGACCTGGGCGTCGAGCCCGTCACCATCTACCGGCAGTTGCCGAACAAGGACGCGATCCTGGCCGGCGTCGCCGAGAAGCTCTGGCGGGAGATGGCGCCGCCGGACGGAGCGCCGGCCGCGTCGCCTGAGGCCGGCGCCGCTTCCCCGCCCGGGCCCGCGGACTGGCGCGAGCAGGTGCGCGGCATGTGGCTGGCGCTCAACAGCCTCATGCAGCGTCACCCCAACGCGATCCCGATCATCGCGCGCGGCGGCTCCTATTCACCGAGCGCCGGAGAGGGCACGGCCGGCATGCTCCGGATCTTCAAGGATGCCGGCCTGACGCCGGAGCAGGCGGCGGAACTGCTGCACATCCTCTCCGCCTGCGTCGTCGGCTTCGGGTTCGCGAACCTCTGGGGCCGGCAGGTCGTCGCCGCCCAGAAGGCCGCCGCGGCGGCGGGTGAGCAGCCCGTGCGGCGGGAGGCGGACGACCTCACGCCCTACGTCGAGGCGACGAGCCGCTGGTACCCTGCGCAGTTCGCCGCCGCGGTCGACATCGTGCTTGACGCCTACAGTGGCGACGCGGCCGGCTGAGC
>JBBQFA010000243.1:0-4286 GCA_038321515.1 Thermoleophilia bacterium
GCATACGGGAGCGGATACGAGAGGCCGAGCTTGAGGAACCAGGCCTTGGGAAACGCCTCGCGCGCGTATTCGTAGGCCACGCCCGAGGCGATGATGCCGAAGTCGGATGTGCCCGCCTCGAGCACGTTCAGCGGGCTCTCCTCGGCACGATGGCGGAGCTTCTCAAGGCGCGCGAGCACGAGACGGTTACGCTCGCGCGCGTAGTGCGGCACCATCACGTACTTGCCCAGGTCGCGTTCGTAGTGCCTGGGCTCGAGCTCGACCGGCACGCGGCGGATCAGCTGGCTGCGCCCGTGCGCGATCCGCGTCGTGGACCGCAGCAGCACGGGCGTGTCGAACTCCTCCGAGAGGGCAAACGCCTCCGCCACGAAGTCGTAGGCCTCCTGGCTGTCCGAGGGCTCCAGCATCGGGACCTTGGCGAAGCGGGCATACTGGCGGCTGTCTTGCTCGTTCTGCGAGGAGTGCATGCCGGGGTCGTCGGCGCTGACCACGACGAGGCCGGCGTTGACGCCGGTGAGAGAGAGCGTCATGAACGGGTCGGCGGCCACATTGAGGCCGACGTGCTTCATGGTCACGAGGCTGCGCACCCCGGCGAGCGAGGCGCCGATGCCGGTCTCGAGCGCGACCTTCTCGTTGACGCACCACTCGGTGTGGATGCCGTCCAGGCGAGCGGCCGTCTCGATGATCTCCGTGGAGGGGGTGCCCGGGTACCCGCACGCGAACCCGACCCCGGCGCGCACGGCGCCGTGGGCGATGGCTTCGTTCCCAGAGAAGAAGAGCGTGCGGTCCACGGGGACCCGATTATAGCCGACCGGGATGGCGGCGCCAGCCACACGCGCCGGCCTCACAAGCCCGAGACCGCCAGTCTCAACCCAAACCCTTGACTTGACCTTGAAGGATTCGCTGCGATGAGGCAGAATAGACGCGGCATGCAGCAGGCATCCCTCACGCCCCGCATGATAAGGACGGCGCCACGGTGAGTCGTCCGCCTCGCAGACGCCGCAACCCGGCCCTACTGCGAGGACGCTACCGGACTCTCTTCTTCCTGCTCCTCGCCGCGCTCGCCGTGGCTCTCGGCCACCGTGCCGCCGCGGCTCCCGCCCTCCTCGGCGCCCTGGCCGGCCTCTACTCGGTGCGGGTGGCGCGCGTCCGCGGCAGCGATCTCGCGCACACGTTCGTCGTTCTCGACTGGCTACTCCTCGGCTGTGTCCTTGTGCTTTCGGGGGGCGCCGACAGCTGGCTCCTCGGCGCCATCCCGCTTCTTGCCCTTGGGCAGCTCGCCGGTGCACCGCGCAGCGAGTGGCCCTATCTCGTCGGACCGGCGCTGTTGCTCGTGATCGTGCTCGCGATCGCCGATCCGTCGCTCGGCGGCAGCCGGGTCGGAGGCCTCGCCAAGGTCGCCGTTCTCGTCACCGGCGGGTGGGTCGCGGCGACGCGCCTCAAGCGCCGGCCCGCACGGCCACAACATGCGGCGAAGGTCGACGTGAGCACGGGACTCTCGACGGCCGCCTGCCTCCCACGCTTTCTCGAGGCGTGCACGGCTGCCGCGCTCACCGGGCACGACCCGCTGAGCGTGGTCTACGTGCGGTTGGACCACTACGAAGACAGCCGCAACTTCCTCGGCGCCGCCGGGAGCGAAGAGCTGGTGCGCGGCGTGGCGAGACGCGCGGAGCGGCGGCTCAGCACCGACGGCCGTGCCTTCAGGGTCCGGCCCGACAGTCTCGTCCTTGTCCTCCCCGGATGCGCGCTGGACGAGGCCCGCGAGAGGGCCGCCGAGCTCGCCCATGATGTCAGCGCGAATCTCATCGCCGGGCGCCGGCAGACGCTGGCCACCGGCGCCTCCTCGTTCCCGACCGTGCGCCGCCTCGAGGACCTCCTCACGGCCGCGCGCGACGAAGCACTCCCGGCGCCCGGGGGCGGCCGGCCCGCGCACGCAGCGCTACCTCTCGCGGCCGCGCAGTGACCGGGCGGGCCGCGACGGCCCGCGTCTTGCTACCTCAGGTGCGCCTCGCTAGGCTTCGGCTGTGGAGATAGACATCGCCAATCAGCACGTCCCCGGCGGCGTCGCCGTCCAGGTGCGGGTGCGGCTGTCGGGGCGCGAGACCAGCCGGCTGTTCGTGAGCGGCGACACGCTGATCCGGCTGCCCCTCGACGGCGTTCTACCGGACCCGAGCGATGCACCGATCCCCCGTGCCGGCATCTTTCTCAGCGAGCTGGCCGGGTCGCGCGAGGGCCTCGCCAGGGTCTTCACCGACGCTGCCGCAGCTGAGGCCTTCGCCGCCGCCGTACGCACCCAACTCGAGACCGCCTTGGAGGTATCGTGACCGACCAGGCCGACACTCTTGCCACCCAGCTCGCTCCCTACCGGGAAACGCCGGGCATCATCGCCGCCCTGCTCATCTCCCATGACGGGTTCGTCGTCGCCTCAGACGCCGACCCCGGGCTGGACGTGGACGCCATCGCCGCGCAAGCGGCCGGCGTGATCGACATCGGCGCCCGGCTTGCGTCAGAGCTCGGCCAACCCGAAGCCAAGTACATCTCCGTCGACTTCGACGACCTCAACGTGGTGCTCGCACCGTTCGGCAGCGAGCTCATGCTCGTGCTCGCAGGCTTGCCCAGTGCCCTCACCTGCGAGTACCGCCTCACCAAGCCAAGCACCTGACCGCCCGGCCGGCGCAGCCGGCCGGAACCACGAAAGAGGGGTCCCAATGGAAGATGCGATCGAACAACTGGATAATCTGGCGCGGAGCGTCGGCGAGTGCACCCGCTGCGACGAGCTCGTCGCAAGCCGCCTCCGCGCCGTGCCCGGAGGCGGTCACCCGCACTGCTCGGTGATGGTCGTCTCGCTCGCCCCCGACCCAGCCGACGAGGCCGCCGGCCGACTCGCCGGCCAAGCCGTGCTGGACGAGCTGGCCGCATTCATGCCGGCGCTCAGCGAAAGCCGCGAGCAGGTCTTCGCCACCACGCTGGTCAAGTGCGTGCCGCGCGCCGACGGCGCGGTGCGCCCGCCCACGGCCGCGGAGCTCGAGGCCTGCTATCCCTACGTCTCCAAGGAGCTCACGATCACGACGCCGCACTACGTGCTGACCGTCGGTGAGCAGGCGACCCGCTTCCTGCTCGGCAAGCTCTTCAAGAACCCGCCCTACGCCCCCGACGACTCGCTCGAGCTGCAACTCTTCGACAACCCCGCCTTCAAGATCGTCCCGGTGGCGACGCCGGCGGATTTGCGCGCGCGCGACGCGAAGGCGACCAAGGAGTACACGGAGCGGCTGCACGCGCTGGCGCACGTGATGGGACTCTAGGAGCGTCGCGGCCCGATCAGCGGCCGCCCAGCTCGCGGCCGGCGGCCGCGACGACGGCGTCGATCCGCGCGCTCGCCGCGGCCGGCAGCGGCTTGGGGCGATGCCCTGCCAGGATCTCCTCGACGGCGGCGACGGCGCGCTCGACTTCGGCGGTGGGGCCCGCCGCTCGAGGTCGCGCAGCTTGCCACATCTCATACGGCTCTCGCGGCATCAGCCGAGGGGCGTAGAGCTCACCGCCGGCTACGAACCGGCGCGTCTCGCGCGCCTTGAGAAAGTGGCCGCCCGGGCCGACCTGCGCGACGACGTCCGTCATCAGGTGCTCCTCGTCGACCGTGAGACCGGCACGCACGCGGGCGCCCTGCCGAAAGAGCTCGCAGTCGAGCAGGATCTTGGGCAGCGACAGCATCTGGGCGCCGTCGTGCATGCCGGCGCCGCAGAGCAGGTCCGGATCCATGAGCGCCGCGGCAAGCCCGGTCATCCCGGCGTCGCTGCCGCTCATCCACGAGAACTCGTTGGCGTCGCCGGTGAAGCCCGTCGCCATGACCGGGAGGTCGTAGCGACGGGCCAGCCCGACCATCGCCTGGGTGATCAGGATCGACTCCGGTGAAGCGGCCGAGTAGGCGCCGGTGCGCATGTCGAGCACGCCGGTGTCCGCCACGTAGATGCAGCCCAGACCCGGCCGCACAAGCTGAAAGAGCACGATCGAGCTGAGGATCTCGGCGTTCGCCTGCATGACGGCGCCCGCCAGCGTGACCGGCGCCGTCGCCCCCGCCAGACCCATGCTATAGACACACATCGGTACGCCTTCGCGCGCCAGCGCGATGCCGGCATCGAGCATCTCGGGCTCGTGCTGAAGGGGCGGCACGGGGCAGTAGACGATCGAGAAGATGGGGCGCTCGGGGTGCCACCGCCCGTCGTCGTTCGCGGCGGCGAGGATATCCATGACGTAGGGCGCCTCGGCGGCCCGCTGGACCTCGCCCTGGA
>JBBQFA010000244.1:0-4261 GCA_038321515.1 Thermoleophilia bacterium
ATCGGCCGCCGCGGCAAGAAAGTCGAGGGCGGCGGGCGGACGACGCGAGCCCGCCCGCCTCCCTCCAGCTACCTCTCGACCGCCGCCGCCACTTCGGCGAGGAGCTCGGCCTCGAGCTCGTCGCCGCCGGCCTCGGCCGGCTCCTCGATGCGGCCGCGGTCCAGCCAGATGCGCCGCGAGGCACGGCTCGCGACCCAGGTGTCGTGGGTGACGACGATCAGCGTCTGGCCGCGCTCCCGCCAGAGCTGCTCGAGCAGCCCGATGATGTCGTCACGGGTGCGCTCGTCGAGGTTGCCGGTGGGCTCGTCCGCGAAGATCACCTTTGGTGCTCGCACCAGCGCCCGCGCGATCGCGACCCGTTGCTGCTCGCCACCGCTGAGCTCGGACGGGATGTGCCTCGCGCGGTCGGCGAGTCCGACGCCCTCCAACGCCTCCGCGGCACGCCCACGACGCTCCGTGCCGTTCACATGCCAAGGCACGAGCGCCGTTTCGACGTTCTCCTGGGCAGTCAGCGTCGGGATGAGGTTGAACGCCTGGAAGATGAAGCCGAACGAGTGGCTCCTGAGCTCCGAGAGGTCGCCCTCGCCCATGTTCGCGAAATCGCGTCCCTCGTACATCAGCCTCCCTCCGCTCGGCCGGTCCATGGCGCCGAGCATCTGCAGCAGGGTGGTCTTTCCCGAGCCGGTGGAGCCCTGGACCGCGAGGAACTCGCCCTCTTCGATCGTCAGATCGATCCCCGCCAGGGCGTCTATGTGTTTCCGGCGCTGGGTGTAGCGCTTGGTCAGGCCTTCCAGTTCGTACAGCATCAGTGCCTCCTGAGCATCAGCAGGTGTCTCTGTCGTCATCTCAGCGAGCGGTCCGCCTTTGGCGGCCCGTTGACTCACCGGCGGGGGTCAATCGACCCGGCGCAGCGCGTCGGCCGGACGCAGTCGCGAGGCGCGCCAGCCGCCGAGCGCGCCGGCGAGAAGCGCGCCGGCCAGAGCCAGAGCCACGGCGACGGCCACCAGTTGCAGGCTCACCGGCGCCGTGAGCTGGACGGTGGCCGTCTGCGCAGCGCCTCCGAGAGCGCGCAGGGCTCCGCCCATGCCACCCGGCGCACCCTCTGGCACCGGGAACGAGTTCCCGACCGTCGCCTTGAGCGCCGGCGAGAAGGCGACGATGAGCCGCGCTCCGATGTAGCCGAGCGCGACGCCGAGCACCGCTCCGATCAGACCCACCACGAGCGACTCGCCGAGCACCTGGCCGACGATGCGGCGGCTCTTCCAGCCCAGCGCCTTGAGCGTCCCGAACTCGCGCACCCGGCGCGACACGGCGGAGACGGTGAGCAGGCTGGCCACGGCGAACGACGCGATCAGCGCCGCCACGGCGAGCCACGTGCCGAGGCGATCGGCCAGATCCGAGGCGCTGGAGAGCGAGCCGCTCACCTGGTCGGCGAGATCGGCCGACGTCGTCACCGTCGCCTTGGGCATGACGTCCTTGATCTCCTGCTGTACGGCGGCGATGTTGTCGGAGCTGTCGGCCTGCACGTAGACCTGGTTGACCTGGTTCTTGGTGTCGCTCAGCTTCTGGGCACGCGCCAGCGGGATGTACACATCCGACGACGTGCTGCCGGCAGGCAAGGCGATCACGCCGACTATCTCGAACGTCGTGGTGTCGATCGTGACCGTGTCCCTGACCGCCAGTTCGTTTTGCTTCGCGTACGCCTTGGTGATCAGAGCGACCTTGGCGTTGGTCTCATCGCTCCTGAGCGAACGACCGCTGGTGATCTGGCCGGCGCTGAGCGGCCCGAGCTTGAGGTTGGCGACGTCGACGCCGGCGATGGAGAACGACGTGACGTCGATCTGCGAGGGTCCAGATGCGCCCGTCGACGGCTGCCCGGACCCATCGCCGAAGCCGCCGCCGGAGCCGTCGTCCTGCGCCGCGTCAAACGTGCCGGTGACGTGCGTCGAGGTGAGACTCAGACTGCCGGTGGTGGCGGCCACGCCGTCGAGGCCGGCGATCGTCGCCAGCTTCTTGACCGAGATGACGTCCTGCCCCATGCCGGTCCTGATCATGGAGCGGTCGATCTTGCCGTCGGCCGGCCTCTCGCCATCGGGCGGCCTCAGGCCGAACTGCTGAGGGCCGCCCTCGTCCGTCTGGCGCGTCTGCGACACGGTGATGTCGGTGCCGACGCCGTAGAGCGACTGCAGCACTTCGTCCTGGGCATTGCTCACCCCGCCGGCGTACGCGGTCACCGCCACCACGAGGGCCACGCCGACGGCGAGGCCCAAGGCTGTGAGCAGCGCCTGCCGGTGTCGGCGGCGCAACTCACGGAACACGTAGGTGAAGAACATCGTCCCTCCTCGGTCGACGGCGGGCGGGGCCGTGAACTCCGGCGGGCGCGGACGTGAGTCCCCGCCGCCCGCCGGACGCGAGGTCCGTGCGGCCCACTTCATGGCTTCTTGCCGTAGTTGTAGCGGGCGAGCCTGGGACCAGCCTGAACCTCACCTGTGACGTTGCTGAGAGTCGGCGCGGCCAGTTGTCGGGCCAGGGGCGGGCGGGGCCGCCGTACGAAAGCTTCAGGCGGCCTTCAGGGTTTTCTCAGGCAGTTCACAGGAAACACGCCTAGAATCGCCCCCGGGAGTCGAAGCGGGTGAACGCGCACGGGAGGGTGACCATGATCGAGACACCGGCCGGAGCCACACGCGTGCTTGTGGTGGACGACGAGCCCAGCATCACCGACCTTGTCTCGATGGCTCTGCGCTACGAGCAGTTCGCGGTGCAGGTGGCCGGCGACGGCCGCGAGGCGCTGGACGCCGTCGCCACCTTCGTCCCCGACCTCGTGATCCTCGACATCATGATGCCGGGCATCGACGGCTTCGAGGTCGCGCGGCGCCTGCGCAGCAGCGGCTCGCGCCTTCCCATCCTCTTTCTCACCGCGCGCGACGCGACCGACGACAAGATCCGCGGACTCACCCTCGGCGGCGACGACTACATGACCAAGCCGTTCAGCGTCGAGGAGCTGGTGGCGCGCATCCGCGCGATCCTGCGGCGCGTGCAGCCTACCTCCGCTTCGCCGAGCCGGCTCGCCTTCGCCGATCTCGAGCTCGAGGAGGACACGCACGAGGTCTGGCGCGCCGGCCGCGAGATCGAGCTCACCGCCACCGAGTTCAAACTGCTCCGCTACCTGCTGCTCAACGCGCGCCACGTGCTCAGCAAGGACCAGATCCTCGACCACGTCTGGAACTACGACTTCGGCGGCAACGCCAACATCGTCGAGACCTACATCAGCTACCTCCGGCGCAAGGTCGACGCCGAGGGCGCGCCGCTGATCCACACCGTGCGCGGCGTCGGCTACAGCCTGCGCCTGCCCAAGGACTGACGCTTGAGCCTGCGCACACGCCTGCTTCTGGCCATCCTCGGCCTGGTCGCCGCCGGCATGCTCGTGGCCGGAGCGGCCACCTACGTCTCACTGCGTTCTTTCCTGCTCGAGCGCGTCGACCAGCAGCTGCGCGAGGCGCGCGGGCCGATGGCCCTCTCCCTGGCCAGCGGTGTGTCAGGCGACAGGTTCTCGCCCAGGCCCTCCGGAGGCGGCCCCCCGAACCTGCCGCCCGGCACCTACGGTCAGCTCCGCGACATGCGCGGCAGCGTCCTCAACGTGATCTCCTTCTCCTTCGACCAGACCGCCCAGCCGGTACCCGTTCTGCCGGACTCTCTCCCCGGCGGCAGGACCACCGTGTTCATCGCCGGGTCGACGGCCGGGGGCACGGGCGGCTTTCGCGTCCTCGTGCAGCGGTTCCCCGACCTCGGCCGCGTGCTGGTCGTGGCCATACCGCTCACCGAGACGCGCCAGACCCTGGGCCGGCTACTCGGCGTAGAGGTCATCGTGCTGCTCGGCGTGCTCGCCGCCCTCGCCGCCGCCGCCTGGCTCATCATCAAACGCGGCCTGCGACCGCTCGAGCACATGGCCGTGACCGCCGACGCGATCGCCGCCGGCGACCTCACGCGGCGCGTGCAGCCGGCCGAGCCGCGCACGGAGGTGGGCCGGCTCGGCCTCAGCCTGAACACGATGCTCTCGCGCATCGAGGAGGCGTTCGCGGAGCGCGCCGCCACCGAGGAGAAGCTACGGCGCTTTCTCGCCGACGCCTCGCACGAGCTGCGTACCCCGCTCACGAGCATCCGCGGCTACTCCGAGGTCTTCGCGCGCGCCAAGGACGACCCGGAGGACCTCGAGCTGGCGATGCGCCGCATCGAGGAGGAGAGCAAACGGATGGGCGTGATG
>JBBQFA010000245.1:0-4233 GCA_038321515.1 Thermoleophilia bacterium
GAGCCGCGCCCGGCTGCCCCGCGGAGATGAGCGTGATGCGGGTGCCCGAGGCGGCGCCGAGGCGGCGCACGAGCAGCTCGAGCTGCTCCGGCGTGACTGCGCCGATCTGCGACACCACCTGCTCGCGCACGAGCTGGGCGCGCGCCTGGAGCTCACTCTCGGTGTGGTCGAGATAGAACACCTTCGCGGACTGCACCGCGTAGAAGCCGACCGTGGCCGTACAGAGTACGACGATGAGCAGATAGGTGGCATAGATGCGCCAGAAGAGGCGCGGCCTACGCATCGGTCACTCGTCCTGCAGACGATACCCCACGCCGCGCACCGTCTCGATGTAGGCGCCGCAGCAGCCGAGCTTGCGGCGCAGCGAGACGATGTGCACGTCGACCGAGCGATCGGTCACGAAGCGGTCGCTCACGAATGAGTCATCTCCCTGGGCGGCGTCGACGATCTGCTGCCTAGTGAACACCCAGCCGGGTCGCTTTGCCAGATACAGGAGGATGCGGAACTCGGTGGCCGTGAGCTCGACCGGCTTGTCCTTGACGACGACCTGGTGGCGGCCGGGGCGGATCGTGAGCTCCTTGATGTGGACCGTCGCCTCGTCGTCGGTGGTCTCCGACCCGCGGCGCAGCACGGCTCGGATACGAGCCGTGAGGACCCGCGGGCTGAACGGCTTGGTCACGTAGTCGGAGGCGCCGAGCTCGAGGCCGGCGACGACGTCCGCCTCCGTGCCCTTTGCCGTGAGCATCACGATCGGAATGGCCCGAGTCTTGGTGTCGGCCTGGAGGCGGCGGCACACCTCGAGCCCGTCCACGCCGGGCAGCATCAGGTCGAGCACGATGATGTCGGGGACCCGGGCGCGCGTCGCGGCGAGCGCGTCCTCGCCGCTGGCCACCACGGTCACGCGGTAGCCCTCCTTCTCGAGGTTGTACCGGACGAGCTCGAGGATGTCTCGCTCGTCATCAACGACCAGGATGTGTTCGTGCGGCATTGTCAGGTGCTCCCGCGCGGAGTGTACCGGAGCGACGCTACACGCGACGCGTTAGAAATTGGTTAGCATGGAGTGGCGGCTCGGGCCTGCGTCCGGCTGCCTCCGGAGGCATCGCGAAGGGACCAGCATGGAACGACGCACCGAGATCCTGGTGGTGGGAGGCGGGCCCGTGGGCGCCTGCAGCACCTACGAGCTGGCGCGCGCCGGCGCCGAAGTGACGCTGATCGAACGCGAGACGGAGGTCTGCCCGGCGGTGAGCGGCGCCTACGCCAACTGCGGCTGGATCGCGCAGAGCCACGTGACGCCCCTGGCCGCGCCCGGCGCGCTCGGCCAGGGGCTGCGCTGGATGCTCGACGGCTCCAGCCCCTTCTATGTCGCGCCACGGCCCAGCCCCGCGCTGGCGCGCTGGCTCTGGCTCTTCCGCACCGCCTGCACGCCCGAGCGGGCGCACGCGGCGATGCCCGTGCTTCGCGCCTTGAACGCGGCCGCCTCCGAGCTTCACGACGAGCTCGGCCGCGCCCACGGAGAGCGCTGGCTGTACCGGCGCAACGGCGCCCTCCAGGTCGAGGAGACGGCCGCCGGGATGCGGGACGCGGTCGCCGAGGCTGAAGACGCGCGCGCCCTCGGCGCGCGTGTCGACGAGCTCTCCGCGGCCGCCGTGCGCGAGCGCTTCCCCGGCCTTCTCTTCGAGCCGGCCGGGGGCGTCTACTTCCCCGACGACGGCCACCTCGACCCACAGCGCTTCACGGCCACGGTCGCCGAATTGGCCGCCGAGGCGGGAGCGACGATAGTGACCGGCACGGAGGCCCTCGCGCTGGAGCCATCTTCCGGCGGGGTGCGCGTGGTCACGACCCGCGGCGACATCATTGCCGCACAGGTCGTTCTGGCCGCCGGCGCCTGGACGCCGGCGCTCACCCGCGGCCTCGGGCTGCGCTTGCCGATAGAACCGGCGAAGGGCTACAGCGTGGACGTCGCCCGCCCCGACGGCATCCCCGAGCTGCCAGTGCTGCTGGGCGGGGCGCACGTGGTGCTCACCCCGCTGGGCGAGACCCTGCGCGTGGGCGGCACCCTGGAGCTCTCCGGTTGGGATATGCGCGTACGTCCAAAGCGCGTGGCGCACCTGCGGGATGCGGCGCAGCGCGCCATCGGGCTGTCGCCGGACGAGCCGGTGCAGCAGCTCTGGCGCGGGCCGCGGCCGGTGACCCCCGACGGCCTCCCGGTGATCGGCAAGATGCCCGGCCGCGAGCGGGTGATCCTCGCCACCGGGCACTGCATGCTCGGCCTGACGCTCGGGCCGGTGACGGGGCGACTGGTAGCGGAGCTGGCTGCGGGGACGACGCCGTCGATCGACCTGGCGCCGCTGGCGCCGGCGCGCTGGTCCTGAGTCCGCACCCCTGCGTCGCGGCGCGCCGCCGTCAGGCCAGGATGGCCTCGTACGCGGCGCGCCAGTCCGAGCAGTCGGCGAAGAGGTGGTCGGGCGCGTGCGCCGCGAGCTCGTCCAGGCTGTGCTTGCCGGTGGCGACGGCGATCGCCTTGACGCCCAGGCCGGCGCCGCACTCGATGTCGGCCGGCGTGTCGCCGATCACGACGATCTCCTTGCCGGCGTAGCGCCGGCCGGTGAGCTCCTCGGCCCGCGCAACGGCGACGGCCGGCAGCTCGTGGCGCAGGGCCGAGTCGGAGCCGAAGGCGCCGACCTTGAAGAGCGGATACAGGCCCGTCGGATGGAGCTTGATGCGGGCCCCTTCCTCGACGTTGCCGGTGAGCAGGCCGAGCACGGCGCGGCGGTCGGCGGCCAGCGCCGTGACCAGCTCCTTGATGCCGGGTAGGGTCTCGACCTCGCCGGCGGCGATCTCCCGGCCGATCAGCTCCACATAGCGCGCGATGCACTCGTCGAGGCGCCGGTCGATCGTGTCGTCGCTGGTGCCGAGCCGCTCGGCAAGTTCGTGCGCGACCTGGGGCAGCGTCTCGCCCTCGTAACGGCCGACGATGGCCTCCGGATCGCCGGCACCCCACTGGCCGGCGAGGTCACGGACGATGCCGGGATCGGTGCGGCCGTGAAACGAGTAGTCACCGAGCTCACCCTCGACACCGTAGACGTCCTTGATCGCGCGCAGGATCGCACGGCCGCCGGCGCCGTGGGCGTCGATCAGCGTGCAGTCGATGTCGAAGAGGACGAGACGGTTCATGGCGGCGCCAGTATAGCGGGCCGGCCGGGGCTGCTCAGCCCCCGCCGGCCACACGCAGGCGCCTCGGTCCCTCGAGGTCGCTCCGAACCTTCCGCGCGGCCTCAGTCGCCGCTCGGCGGGTTGCCGCCGTGGCACGGGCAGCTCGCGGGCTGACCGAACCCGTTGAGATGGCAGTTGTTGCACTGAAGCGGCTCGTCGCCACTCGGCACGTGCGGGCCCTCTTGCGGATGCGAGAACTTCGACGGCGTCCAGTTCTGGATGGTGTGACAGTCGTCACAGGTCGTCAGCCCATTGTGCTGGTCGCCGTGGCAGGTGATACAGCCGTCCGGCTTCACGGCGGTACCCTTGGTGTGGCAGGTCTCGCAGGAGACCTGCCCGTGCTTGCCGGTCAGCGGGCCTCCCGGGTGCGCGCCGCCCCTACCGCCCGCCCAGCCCATCAGGCTGTGGCAGTCCTGACACGGACCACGATCGACGTGCGGCGGCTGGTGGCAATAGGTGCAGTCCTTCGTGCCGTCGGGGTGGCAGGTGAAGCACGACGGCATGGATCTCGCCGGCGGCGCGGTGACGCCGGGCGCGCCGGCGTGGACCAGCGACGCGTGGCAGGCGATGCACTCTTGCTTCGCATGGCCCTCACTGCCGTGCTTGAACGTTACGGGGGCCGGATCGCCAAGCTTGACCGTCTTGCTCGTCTGAGCGTACGTGTGGCACCCGCTCCGGTCGCAGCCGGAGTTGGGGATGTGGCGCGTCACCTGGATCGGCTTCTTGGACAGGCCGGTGTAGTGCACCCACACCTCGCGCGAGGCGGCGAGCTTGGTCTTGACGAAGTTCAGCGGCCCGGGCGCGATGTGGCACTGCACGCAGGCTACATCCGTGTGCGCCGACTTGTGCCACGTGTCGCGGTACGGCCACATCTCGTGGCAGTCGGTGCCGCAGAACTTGTTGTTCTCGGTGAACTTCGCGGCGACGGCGGTACCGCCGATGAAAAGGATGACGAGTACACCGGCGACGATCGCGAGGCGCTTCCACCAGCGCGACCACCAGGATCGCCTGGGCGCGCCC
>JBBQFA010000246.1:0-4231 GCA_038321515.1 Thermoleophilia bacterium
TGCAGGGTGGGCTGGACCGTGCCTCTACGGATGCGGTCCATCGTGCTGCGGTGGCCCTGGTGCAGGTCGCCGAGGCGCTGCACGATGATGTCCTCGCCGAGAAGGTTGGCGAGACGGGCGATGCTCTTGCCGTAGGCGATCGGGTCGTCGAACGGCTCCGTGAAGTCGGTGCTGACGAGCAGCGCGAAATTGGTGCGGTCGGTCTTGAAGTCGGCGTAGCTGTGGCCGTTCACGGTGACGACGTCGCCGTAGTTCTCGAGCGAGACGGCCCCGTACGGGTTCATGCAGAAGGTGCGCACCGGGTCGTCGAAGCTCGGCGTGTAGTAGATGAGCTTGCTCTCGTACAGGGTGTTCGTGAGCGGCTCCATGATCGCCGCCGGCACCTCGACGCGCACGCCGATGTCGACGGGGTTGGTGCGCAGGCCGATGTGCAGGCGCTTGCATTCCTCGACCAGCCAAGCGGCGCCGTCGCGACCGGGCGCGGCGATCACCGCGTCGGCGGTGAGCCGGGTGCCGTCGCTGAGGACCACGCCGGTGGCGCGCAGCTCGCTCTCGCCGGCCTGCTTCTCGGCGAGGATCCGGTCGACGCGGCTGCCGGTGAGCACCGAGACCCGCTCCTCCAGCTCCTCACGCATGCGCGTGAGGATGTCGTAGGAGCGCTCGGTGCCCATGTGGCGCACCGGTGACTCGACCAGCTTCATGCCGTGCAGCAGCGCCTCACGGCGGATCCTGTCGACCTTCTTGCTCCCGCCGCCGTGCACCTCATCGGGGGCGCCGTACTCCCGCCAGATGCCGTCGACGTACTCGATGAGCTCGGTCAGCCGCTCGCGGCTGACGAAGTGGTCGAGCCAGCCGCCGACCTCGGGCGTGAGCGTGAGCTTGCCGTCGCTGAAGGCGCCGGCGCCACCCCAGCCGCAGGTGATGTCGCAGGGCTCGCAGCCGGAGCAGACGCCGGTCTTGCGCGCCGGGCAGGCGCGGCGGCTGATGTCGGGGCCGCGCTCGATTACCAGCACCTTGGCGCCGTTGCGGCGTACGAGCTCGAGCGCGGCAAAAATGCCGGCCGGGCCGGCGCCGACGACGATCACATCGTAGTGAGTACGTGCAGCATCCATGTCAGAGGCAAAGGGGGGAGGTCGGTCAAAGGGCAGAAGGCAGATCCCTTTTCCGGATGATAGCCGGGTGGCGAACGCATGACAAACGTGGCGCGTCTCGAAGAGCAGGAGAGAGCGCCGGCCCCAGGCGTCGGCGCTCGTCTGAAGAGACGGAGGGAGACATGGAGACACGGGCGCGCAAGAGGATCGTGGCGGGCGCGGTGGTGCTGGCGCTGACCGCGCTGGGCGCGACGCTACTGGTCGCCTGCGGCGGCAGCGAACCAGCAGCGTCGGGCACACCGGCGACGATCGCCGTCACGCCGGTAGCCGAGACCGGTACGGCGGTCGACGCCAAGGTCGGCGATTCGGTCGTCGTGAGCCTCGACGCCAACGCCACGACGGGCTTCGAATGGGCGTTCACCGCCGGCGACACCTTCACCATCGAGAGCAGCAAGTACGTCCCCGACCCGAACCCGTCGGGCATGTCGGGAGCCGGCGGTACGCAGGTCGTGACGCTGACGGTGACGAAGGCCGGCACGTCGGACCTGACCGGCACGTATGCCCAGAGCTGGAACTCGCCGTCGCCGGACGCCGGGCCCGACTTCTCGATGACGGTGACGAGCACGGAGTAGCCGCGCACCTCGCCCGTCTTGTCAGCCGGCCCGCCGGGCCGGTACCCTGCTAAGAGCACATGGTCCACTCGGTGAGGTGAGCATGGACGACCCGGTCCTCAGCCGGCGCAGCATCCGCAAGTACACGGCCGAGCCGGTCGACGACGAACTCGTCGAGCGGCTTCTGCGCGCCGCCATGGCGGCGCCGTCGGCCGGCAACCAGCAGCCGTGGCAGTTCGTCGTGCTGCGCGAGCGCGAGGTCATGGCGGCGATCACCGGCGTGCACCCGTACGCGAAGATGCTCCTCGAGGCGCCGGTCGCGGTGCTGGTCTGCGGCGACCCCGACTCCGGCAAGTGGCCGCAGTACTGGGAGCAAGATTGCGCCGCCGCCACCGAGAACCTGCTGATCGAGGCCGAGCGGCTCGGCCTGGGGGCCGTGTGGCTCGGCGTCCACCCGCTCGTCGAGCGGGTCGAGGGCATCCGCGCCATTCTCGGCATCCCCGAGAGCGTCGTGCCCTTAGCCCTGGTGCCGCTCGGCCGGCCGGCGGAGCGAAAGCCACCCGCCGACCGCTATGACGCGGCGCGCGTGCATCACGAGCGCTGGTAAGTCGCGGCAAGGCGCTCGGGTGGCGGGGAGTGGGCGGCGGGCGGGAACGACCGGGAGCGCCGCCCGCCCTGCGACGATCTCGCCATCTGCTCGCGCTCCGACAGTTTGTCCCGCCCGCCCCACGGGTAGTTCCGCAAATGACCCGTGACGCGGCGGGCGCCGCCCTCCGGCCTGGCGCCGGCGAGACAGGCCCCGCCCCACGGGTCACTGAGTCCGGCAGCAAACCACAGGGAAGGGGTGAGCAGTGAGCGGACCTTCCTGGGTCCCCACCATCGATGATGGCAAAGTCCGTGACGGCGCCTACGTCGCCGTCTATCCCAAGGGCCTCGGCGTCCTTCTTACGCGCATCGACGGCGACCTCTTCGCGATCGCCAATAAGTGCGCACACATGGGCTGCCCGCTCGAAGGCGGCAGCCTGGAGGGCACGACGCTCACCTGCCCGTGCCATGACTGGCGCTTCGACGTGCGCACCGGCGTGTTCCTCGACGCTCCCGAGCTGGCGCTCGCCACCTACCCGGTCAAGGTCGAGGACGGCAAGATCCTTGTCGAGTTGACGGAGGGATGACCATGGCCGACGAGGTTCTCGTGTACGCCCTCAGCACCTGTCCCTGGTGTCGCAAGACCAAGCAGTGGTTCGCGGACAGTAAGATCGCCTTCGAGGCGGTCGACGTCGACACCCTGCCCGATGCCGAGCAGGACGCTGCCGCCGACAAGGCCTTCGCGCTCAGCGGCGGCCGCCGCTTTCCCGTGATCGTCATCAACGGCGACGTCATCGTCGGGTACAGCCCCGACAAGTTCCTGGAGCACCTCAAGGGCTGGGGAGGCTGACCGATGGCCAACGAAGCCCGCAAAGAGGCGCTGCGATATCTGTTCGACCGGGTGGTCGGCCCGCTGGGCTACAAGTTCACGCCTGACGAGGAGCTCGCCGACTTCCTCCTCGAGCAGGAGGTCAAGCTCGAGCAGGACCACGGGGCGCCCTTCTGCCCCTGTCAGGGGCGCACCGGCGTTCGCTCTGAAGACATGCGCATCTGCTGTCCGTGCATCCCGTTCCACCGTGAGCACTTCGACGCGATGAAGCGCTGCTGGTGCGGCCTCTTCGTCCACCTGGACGTGACCGACCCGGACAGCCTCCCGCAGTTTCCGCCGGACGAGGGGTGAGGCCGAGATGTGGCACGAAGTAGCGAAGCTCGACGACATCGCCCGCGGCGGCATGAAGTACGTCCGCGCGGACGACCGCGAGATCTGCCTGTGCGAGTACGACGGCGGCGTCTACGCCGTCAGCCGCCGCTGCGGGCACCAGAACGCGCCGCTCGACCAGGGCGCGCTCGAGGGCTGGATCCTCACCTGCCCGCTGCACGACGCCCAGTTCGACATCCGCAGCGGCGCGAACCTGAGCTGGCCGCTCGACCACGACATGGGTGACGACGACGCGATCCCCAAGCCCGTGCAACGCTTCTTCAAGCTCGAGAAGCGGCTCCAGTGGAAGACCCGCGTGCACGATCTGCACACGTACCCGGTGCGCGTCACGGGCGGCACTGTGGAAGTCGACATCTGAGGGGTGGACCCCCGCCCCCGATCCCCTTAAGGAGGACCTATGGCCTTTGAACTTCCCGCGCTCCCCTACGCCGACGACGCGCTCGAGCCAGACTACTCGGCGCGCACGATCAGCTTCCACTACGGTAAGCACCACAAGACGTACGTGGACACGCTCAACAAGCTGGTCGCCGGCACCGACCTCGAGGGCAAGAGCCTCGAGGACGTGATCATGGCCGTGGCCGGCAAGCCCGAGAAGCAGCCGGTGTTCAACAACGCGGCGCAGGTGTGGAACCACACCTTCTTCTGGAACAGCATGAAGCCGGGCGGCGGCGGCCAGCCGACCGGCGCCCTCACCGAGAAGATCGCCGCCGCCTTCGGCGGGCGGG
>JBBQFA010000247.1:0-4230 GCA_038321515.1 Thermoleophilia bacterium
CGATGCTGACAGGCCGTCGCTGAGGCTGTAGAGTCCAGCAGGGGGGTCTGCCATTGCCTCCGGCGCCTGGGCGTGCGCATGAGTCTCCAAGGGTAGACCGCAGTCGTGGCGAACCAAGTCCGGACGGACACGAGGGGGTACGCATGAGCTCGACCGGAGAAAGCCCGCAGGTGCAGGTGCAGCGCGACCGTAAGCCGGACGGCAGCGGCTATGTCAAGTTGGGCATCGCCGGCGCGATCGCCGTCTTCATCATCATCCTGATCCTGCAGAACACCAAGGAGGACTGGCGCTTCCACTTCTTCTTCTGGTGGTTCTCGCTGTCTGCATGGCTGATGCTCGTCGTGCTGCTCGTGGGCGGCTTTCTGATCGGCATGGTGGTCAGCGCGCTGCTGCGGCGGCGCAAGCGGCGCGACCTCAAGCGCCGCGCCCGCGAGGCGTAGAGCGTACGCGGCTAGGGCGGCGGGCGTGGCGGCTACGGCCGCGACGTCCGCCGCTTCGTCGTTTCGGGTCGGCGGCTTGCCGATGCCGACGAGCGGGGCTGCAGTGCCCGCGGGCGGTCAGGCGCCGCTGTGCGGCGCTCCGTACCCGCCTTCTGGCGCCCCGTACCCGCCGCCGCCCGGCGTCTCGACGACGAGCACGTCGCCCGGCGCCATGAGCACCTGGGCCACACCGGGCAGCTCCTCCACGGCGCCTCCCGCGCGCTCGACCGCGTTGCGGCCGCAGGCGCCGGGGAGGCCGCCGGCGAGCCCGTAGGGCGCCACCCGGCGGTTGCTCGAGACGATCGCCGCCGTCAGCGGCTCCAGAAAGCGCAGGCGGCGGACGGCGCCGTCGCCGCCTCGATGTGCGCCGTCGCCACCGCTGCCGCGGCGGATGCGGAACTCCTCGACGCGCACCGGATACCGCCATTCGAGGACTTCAGGGTCGGTCAGGCGCGAGTTGGTCATGTGCGTGTGCACGGCGCTGCAGCCGTCCCAGGTGGGGCCGGCTCCGGCGCCTCCGCAGATCGTCTCGTAGTACTGGTAGCGATCGTCACCGAGCGTGACGTTGTTCATCGTCCCCTGGCTCGCGGCCGCCGCGCCCAGCGCTCCGAGCAGCGCGGCGGTGACCGCCTGGGACGTCTCCACGTTGCCGGCCGCTACCGCCGCCGGCCACACGGGATCCAGCATGCTGCCGGGCGGGATCACGATGTCGAGAGGTTCGAGGCAACCGGCGTTGAGCGGGATGTCGGCGTCGACGAGGGTGCGGAAGACGTAGAGCACGGCCGCGGCTGCGACCGCCGCCGGCGCGTTGAAGTTGTCGGGGCGCTGCGCCGAGGTGCCCGTGAAGTCGACGGTGGCGCGGCGGGCGGCCGTATCGACAGACACCCGAACGGCGATCACGCTGCCGTCGTCCATCTCCTGGGCGAAGCCACCGGTCGTCGTGGCTCCCGAGGGCGCTCCGGCAGATCCGGGCGCTCCGGAAGTTCCGGGCGCGCCGGGCGCCAGCCGGTCGAGCACGCGCCGTACGGCCTCCTCGGCGTTGTCCTGCACGTGCCGCATGTAGGCGCGAACCACGGGAAGGCCGAACTCGGCGACCATCCGCTGCAACTCGGCGCTGCCGCGGGCGTTGGCCGCGACCTGGGCGCGCAGGTCGGCGAGGTTCTGGGCGAGGTCGCGGACGGGGTGCGGGGCAGAGGCGAGCATCTCCGACACTTCGGCCTCGCGCAGGTGCCCGGCGTCGACGAGGAGGAAGTCCTCGATGAGCACGCCCTCCTCCTCGATCGTGTGGCTGCCCGGCGGCATCGAGCCGGGCGTGATGCCGCCGATGTCGGCGTGATGGGCGCGTGAGGCGACGAAGAAAAGGGGGCCGGCGGGCGCAGCCGGCCCGGCTGCGCTGATCCGGCCGGCGGGAGTAGCCGGCCCGGCCTTCTCCTCCGCCGCGAACACCGGCGTCACGACCGTGAGGTCGGGCAGGTGAGTCCCGCCGGCGTAGGGCGAGTTGAGCAGGTACGCGTCGCCCGGGCGAAGTTCGCCGTCGTGCCGCTCGAGCACGGCGCATACGGAGGCGCCCATCGAGCCCAGGTGCACCGGCAGGTGCGGCGCGTTGGCGACCAGGCCGCCGCCGGCATCGAACACCGCGCAGCTGAAGTCGAGCCGCTCCTTGATGTTCACCGAGCAGGCGGTGTTGGCGAGTGTCGCGCCCATCTGCTCGGCAATCGACATCAAGAGGTTGTTGAACACCTCCAGCAGCAGCGGCGAGCGCTGCGACAGGTCGGCTGAGGGACGCGCCGGCGGCGAGGTACGCTGCAGCAGCAACTCTCCGCCGGCCAGCACCTCGGCCGACCAGCCGGGCTCGACGACGGTCGTGCTCGTCGTGTCACAGACGACCGCCGGCCCGTCGAGGGTCGTCGCCGGCGGCAGCGCGGAGCGCTCGTACACCGGCGCGTCGTGCCGGCGCCCTCCGGTGAACACACGAACCCGATACTGCAACGCGACGGCTTCGGGCTTCGCCGACGTAGCGGCGAACGTCTCACCGGCAGCTTCGCGCGCCGAGCCAAGGTCCGCGCTCGCCTGTGCGCCTGCTCCGATCGTCTCGACCGACACGGCCTCCAGCGACAGGTTGCGGCCGGGCATGAGAAAGCCGTAGCGCCGCCGGTGCAGTTCGAGAAAAGCGGCGCCCATCGCTCCGGGCTCGTCCCACGCGACCGGCAGTGAGACGTCCGTGCCGTGGTATTTGACGTGGGCGCGGCGCTCGACGCGGATGTCCGTCGGCGCGAACCCCTGCTGCTCGAGCTCGGCGACGGCCGCCGCCTCCAGCTCCGCCAGGGCGGCCGACGCCGCCTCCGCGGCCTGCTCGAGCGGCAGTTCGAGCGTGCGCTCGCGCAGGGCGCGCACGTCCGCGAGGCCCATGCCGTAGGCGCTGAGCACGCCGGCCAGGGGATGCAGGAGCACGCGGCTCATCCCGAGCGCGTCGGCGACCAGACAGGCGTGCTGGCCGGCGGCTCCGCCGAAGCAGCACAGCGTGTGATCGCTGATGTCGTGCCCACGCTGCGTCGAGATGCGCTTGATCGCCCGCGCCATCGCCTCGCAGGCGACGCGGATGAAGTCGTCGGCGAGCTTCTCCGGCGCCGGCGGGTCGACGCCGGCGGCGCGCATGCTCGCGGCCACGGCCGCGAGCGCCCGGCGCGCCGCCTCCATGTCGACGGGCCCGGCGCCGTCCGGCCCGAACACGCGGGGGAAGAACGACGGCTGCAGCTTGCCGGCCATCAGGTTGCAGTCGGTGACCGTCAGCGGCCCGCCCTTGCCGTAGCACGCCGGCCCGGGGTCGGCGCCGGCGCTGCGCGGCCCGACCCGGTAGCGGCCGTCTTTGAAGGCGCAGACCGAGCCGCCGCCGGCGGCGACCGTGTGGATGCGCAGCATCGGCGCCCGCAGCCTTGCGCCGCCGACCACGCTCTCATAACTCCGTTCGAGTTCTCCGGCGTAATGCGCCACGTCGGTCGATGTGCCGCCCATGTCGAAGGTGATGACCTTGTCGAACCCGGCGCGCCGGCAGGTGGCCACTGCGCCGACCATGCCCCCGGCCGGGCCTGAGAGGATGCTGTCCTTGCCGCGGAAGAGGCCGGCGTCGGTGAGTCCGCCGTGCGACTGCATGAAGCGCAAGGGCACGGCGGGCCGCGTGTCGCCGCCGCCCGCCTCACGAACGCTCGCCCCGCCGAGCTGCGCCGCGACCCCGTCGACGTAGCGGCGCAAGATGGGGGAGAGGTAGGCGTCGACGACCGTGGTCTCGCCACGGCCGACGAGCTTCATCAGCGGGCTGGTCTCGTGCGACACGGAGACCTGGGTGAAGCCGGCGGCGCGCGCCAGCTCCGCTACGCGCCGCTCGTGCTCCGGGTAGGCGTAGCCGTGCATGAAGGCGATCGCGACCGCCTCGTAGCCGGCGCGGCGAGCCTCCTCGAGGCCGGCCCGCGCCGCGTTCGCGTCGAGCGCACGCACGAGGCTGCCGTCGGCACCGACGCGCTCGTCCACTTCGAGGACTCGCGCGTACACCGGCTCCGGCAGCCGGATGTCCAGGGCGAAGATGTCGGGCCTGTCCTGGTAGCCGATGCGCAGTGCATCGCCGAAGCCGCGCGTCGTGACGTACAGGGTCGGCGCCCCGGCGCGCTCGAGCAGCGCGTTGGTCGCCACCGTCGTGCCCATGCGCACCTCGGCGACGAGCTCCGCCGGGATCGGCTCGTCGACGCTCAGCCCGAGC
>JBBQFA010000248.1:0-4204 GCA_038321515.1 Thermoleophilia bacterium
GCTTGCCGGCGTGCAGACGCGGCGCGGCGAGGTCGTCCTCTCTGCCGGCGTGCACCCCGAGTACCGGCAGGTGCTCGAGACCGAGACCGCCGGGTACGGGCCGCGCCCGCGGACCGTCGGCCTGCGGGTGGGCGCGGCCACCGACCTCGAGGCGCTCGCCGCCGCCGTCGGTGCGGATACGGCGGCCGTTGTCGTGCAGCAGCCGAACTTCTTCGGCGCACTCGAGGACCTCGCCGCAGCTGCCGCGGTCGCACACGCGGCGGGCGCCCTTTTCGTGGTCGTCGCCGACCCGCTCTCGCTCGGCCTGCTCGAGGCGCCGGGCAGGCTCGGCGCCGATATCGTCGTCGGCGAGGCCCAGGCCCTGGGCAACGCCATGAGCTTCGGCGGCCCCGGCCTCGGCTTCATGGCCGTCACCACCAAGCTGATGCGCCGCATCCCCGGACGCCTCGTCGGCGAGACCGTCGACCTCGAGGGTCGCCGCGGCTTCGTGCTCACCCTGCAGACGCGCGAGCAGCACATCCGCCGCGAGAAGGCGACCAGCAACATCTGCTCGAACCACGCGCTCAACGCGCTGGCGGCGCTGGTCTACTTGTCGTGGCTCGGCAAGGAGGGTCTGCCGGAGCTCGGCGCGCACTGCGCGCGCAAGGCCGCCTACCTGCGGCAGCGCCTGCTGGCGCTGCCGGGCGTGGCGGCCTTCACCGAAGGGCCCGTGTTTCGCGAGTTCGCCGTGCGCCTGCCGCTCCCCGCAGCCGCACTCGTCAACGAGCTCGTGCCCGGGGGCTTTCTGGCCGGCGTGCCGGCGGGCCGCTTTGCGGCCCAGTACGCCGGCCTTCTGCCCGGCGCTGCTGCCGGCGCCTCGGCGCCGCTCGACGACGTCCTGCTCCTGGCCGTCACCGAGAAGCACACGCGCGCCCAGCTGGACGCCTTTGCCGACGCCGTCGAGCGTGTCCTGGTGAACCGAGGAGGTGGGCGATGACCGATCGTGAGAACGCCCCGGTCTGCCGCCCGCCCGCCGTCGACCGCCAGACGATCTACGAGAAGTCGCGGCCGGGCCGCGGCGCCTTCACCCTGCCGGAGCCCGGTGTGCCCGAGGTCCCGCTCGACGAGCTCGTGCCGGCGGCGCTGCGCCGCTCGGCGCCGGCCCGCCTGCCCGAGATCAGCGAGATCGACCTGCTGCGCCATTTCACCGGTCTCTCGACGCTCAACTTCGGGGTCGACAGCGGCAGCTACCCGCTGGGCTCGTGCACGATGAAGTACAACCCGCGCGTCAACGAGGCGGCCGCCCGCCTCGACGGCTTCGCGGGGCTCCACCCGTACGAGCCGGAGGCGCTCGTCCAGGGGGCGCTCGAGCTCATGTACGACCTCGAGCGCTGGCTGGCCGAGATCGCCGGCCTCCACGCCACCACGTTGCAGCCGGCGGCCGGCGCCCACGGCGAGCTCACCGGCCTGCTCGTGATCCGCGCGGCTCACCTCGCCGAGGGCCGCGACCCCAAGCGCGTCATCATCCCGGACACGGCGCACGGCACCAATCCGGCGAGCGTGATCATGGCCGGCTTCGAGCCCGCCGCCCTGCCCAGCGACGTCCGCGGCGGCGTCGATATGGCCGCCCTGCGCGAGGTCCTCGCCGGCGGCGACATCGCCGGCCTCATGCTCACCAACCCCAACACCCTCGGCCTCTTCGACGAGAACATCGCCGAGGTCGCCCGGCTCGTCCACGAGGCCGGGGGCCTGCTCTACTACGACGGCGCCAACGCCAACGCCGTGCTCGGCATCAGCCGGCCCGGCGACATGGGCTTCGACATCGTCCACTTCAACACGCACAAGACGTTCAGCACGCCGCACGGCGGTGGCGGCCCCGGCGCAGGGCCGATCGTGGTCCGCGACACCTTGGCCCCGTTCTTGCCTGTGCCGCTGGTCGCGCGCGCCGACGACGGTCGCTTCTTCTTCGACGACGACCGCCCCCAGTCGATCGGCAGGATGCGCACCTTCTCCGGCAACTTCGGCGTGCTGGTGCGCGCCTGGACGTACATGCGCGGGCTCGGCGCCGACGGCCTGCGCGAGGTCAGCGAGATGGCGGTGCTCAATGCCAATTACGTGATGGAGGGCATGCGCGACCTGCTCGAGCTGCCCTACGGCGAGCGCCGCTGCATGCACGAGTTCGTCGCCTCGGCGACGCCGCTCAAGGAGCACGGCGTGCGGGCGCTGGACGTGGCCAAGCGCCTGCTCGACTACGGCGTGCACCCGCCGACCACGTACTTCCCGCTGATCGTCGACGAGGCGCTCATGGTCGAGCCGACGGAGACGGAGTCGAAGGACGCGCTCGACCGCATGGTCGACGCCTTTCGCACGGTCGTGCAAGAGGCGAAGGAGCAGCCGGAGCTGCTGCACGAAGCGCCGCTGACCCTTCCGGTGCGGCGGCTCGACGAAGCGCAAGCCGCCCGTCGCCCCGTGCTCAAGCAGCGCTTTGCGGAAGACGAGGAGCGCGGCGCCTGAGGCGGCGCCTCGCGCCGCCCGCCGCCGCCAGCCCGTGAACGCCGAGACGCCGTGAGCATCGTCAAGCTGCTACCCGAGCTGCGCGCCGCCGGCGGCGCGCAGATGGCGCTCGACACCGGTCTGCTCGAGACCGCCGAGGGCGTGATCGCGCGCCGCTACACGTGGGCGCCTCCGGCGCTCTCCCTCGGCAAGTTCCAGGAGTTCGCGTCGGTGCCCGGGTTGCCGTTCGACGTCGTTCGGCGGCCGAGCGGCGGCCGCGCGGTGCTGCACGGCGAGGCGTTCGAGTGGTCGTTCGCCGTCGTGTTCCCGCCCGGCGTGCCGGGCGGCGGCCCGCGGGCTTCGGTCGACGTCGGCGGGCCGTATGGGCTCGTCGCCGACGCCTTCGCCGGCACGTTCGAAGAGCTCGGCGTGACCCTCGACGGCCGCGGCGAGATGCCGTACCAGCGCAGCGCCCTCTGCTTCGCCGGCGCGCTGCGCTACGACATCTGTGCTCGTGGCGAGAAGATCGTCGCCATCGCGCAGGCGAAGAAGGAGGGGCGCACACTGGTGCACGGGTCCGTGCTCATGCAGCCGCCGCCGGCGGAGCTCACGCGGATCGTCGAGACCCTGCTGGGAGAGCCGTGGCAGGGTGAGGGTCTCGGTGCTGCCGGCATCGTGCTGGCGCCGGAGACGATATGGACCACGACGCTGCTGCGTCTTGAGGCCGCTCTGCAACGTGCAGCGGCCGGATGAGGAGGCTCGAATGACCCGGATCCTGGTGCTCGGCGGCGGCCCCGCCGGCTACGTCGCAGCCGGCCGCGCCGCCCAGCTCGGCGCCGAGGTGACGCTCGTCGAGGCGCGCGAGATCGGCGGCACCTGCCTCAACCGCGGCTGCATCCCGACCAAGGCGATGGTCGCCGGCGCGGCGCGTCTGCATGACGCCCAGAGGGTGGGCGCGTACGGCGTGCGAACCGGAGCGGTCGGCCTTGACTTCGCCGCCTTCATGGCGCGCAAAGACGCGGTGACCGCGCAGCTGCGCGACGGCGTCGCTCACCTGATGAAGGCGCGCAAGGTGCAGGTCGTGGCCGGGCGGGCTACGCTCGCCGGCCCCGGCCGCCTGGTTCTCGCCGCCGGCGCCGTGCTCGCCGACGGCACGGTGCTCGATGAGGGCGGCGCGCTCGAGGGTGACGCCGTGATCCTCGCCAGCGGCTCGGAGCCGGTGCGCATGGGCCTCTTCGACTGGAGCGACCCGCGCCTCATGACCAGCGACGAGCTGCTCGCCATCGACGAAGTGCCGCGCAGCCTCGCCATCGTCGGCGGCGGCGTGATCGGCTGCGAGTTCGCCAGCGTCTTCACCCGGCTCGGCACCGCGGTCACCGTGGTCGAGATGCTCGACCAGCTGCTGCCGGGCGAGGACAAGCGCATCGGCCGCACCTTGCAGCAGGCCTTCAAGAAGGCCGGGATCGGCGTCCATGTGAAGACCGCCGTGGAGGCGGCCGCCGCCGACGACGCCGGCATCACGCTGCGCCTGGCCGGCGGCGTGGTGGTCGCGGCCGAGCGCGTGCTGGTCGCGGTCGGTCGCAAGCCCGTCAGCGCCGGCCTCGGCTACGAGGAGGCCGGCGTGCGGCTCGACGAACGCGGCTTCGTCGTCACCGACGAGGGCTGTCGCACGACGCTGCCGGGCGTGTTCGCGGCGGGCGACGTGGCCGGCCCGCCGCTGCTCGCGCACTGG
>JBBQFA010000249.1:0-4189 GCA_038321515.1 Thermoleophilia bacterium
ATGGAGGTGCTCTGCCTGCTGAGCTAACCGGGCTAGCTGGTGGGGGAGCCAGGATTTGAACCTGGGTAGGCTGCGCCAACGGATTTACAGTCCGCCCCCTTTAACCACTCGGGCACTCCCCCGGGAGCCGTGGAATCCTACGCGAAAGCGGGGGCGCTTTCAACCGCCGCGTGAGACTGGGAGGGGATCGGAGAAAAGCCGGCCGGGGTCGTCAGGGGATGACGACCCCGGCCTTGAAAACGTGCCGCCCGCCAGGGGAAGCGAAGCGGTCACAGGGGACTCGCTGTCATCGGTGCGGCCGCCGGCGGGAGGGGGATCCCGTCCGAGGCGCTTGTGATGACGCGCTCATTCTATCCGTTATACGGACGAGAGCAACCGCTAGGCGGACAAATCGACGCGCCCGGATTTGGACGGAATGTCCAAGAGGCGGGCGCGCGGCGGATTGAGGGCCCCACCCGCCTGTGGTACCTTAGGCCCCGCCGTGGCGGCGTAGCTCAGATGGTTAGAGCAGCGGAATCATAATCCGCGTGTCGTAGGTTCGAGTCCTACCGCCGCTACCACTCTGCTCGTGGCGCCCGGGCGGAAGCAGTGTCAGGCGCCGGGGCCACCCGGCCCGCTGATGACGCTGCCGGCGGTCTCGCCGCCGTCCATCACGATCACCGAGCCGGTGAAGTACGCTGCCTCGTCGCTGGCGAGATAGGCGAAGAGACCGGCGAGCTCCTCGGGCGTCGCGTGACGTCCGAGGGGGATGCGCTGGTTCACCTCGTCCAGCATCTGCGGCGTGTATTCGGCCTGCTGCATGGGCGTGAGCACGTAACCGGGGCAGACGGCGTTGACGCGGATTTTGGGAGCCCACTCGAGCGCCAGCGACTTGGTCAGCGCGACGAGCCCGGCCTTGGTCGCGTTGTAGTCCGCGTAGTAGCGGTAGCCGACGAGGGCGTTGGTCGAGGCGGTGAAAAGGATCACGCCGCCGCCGCCGAGCAGCATCGTGCGGGCCGCCGCCTGGGCGACCCAGAAGGCGCCGCTGAGGTTGGTCGCGATCACCTGCTCCCACTGGTCGGCGCCGATGTCGACGGCGGGGCTCCGCACGCTGATGCCGGCGTTGTTGACGAGCACGTCGAAGGCGCCGATTCGTTCGAATGCGCGGTCGACCTGCTCCCGGTCGCCGACGTCGCACGGGATGACGTCCGGGCCGGGGCTGCGGGCAAGGATCAGGACCTCGCAGCCTTCCTCGCGGAACCGCTGCGCTGTGGCGGCGCCGATGCCGCTGGTGCCGCCGGTGACGACGACGCGCTTGCCGGCCAGACCCTTCATGGTGCTCCTCCTTCGTTGCCCGTCCCGCGGTCCTTGTATCCTATGCGCGTGGAAACGTCACCTGACCAGCTCCCATTCATCGGCGTCGTCAGCGACACGCACGGCTCCTACGACGGGCAGCTCGACGAGCTGTTCGCCGGCGCCCTGCACATCGTGCACGCCGGTGACGTCGGCAGTGGCGTCCTGCCGCGACTGTGGGCGCTGGCGCCGGTCACCGTCGTCGCCGGCAACACCGACCTTCCGTCGCAGGAGGAGGACCTGCCGTGGGAGACCGAGGTGGAGGTGGCGGGGCTGCGCATCATCGTCTGTCACATCAGCCAGAGCCTTCTGGGACGGCACGACCCCGTCGCCGAGGGCTACGACCTGGTGGTCAGTGGACACAGCCACCGCGCCGCCGTCGAGTGGCGCGGCGAGACGCTGTTCCTCAATCCCGGCTCGGCCGGCCAGGCGCGGTTCGGGCTGCCGCGTACGTGCGCGCTGGTCACGATCGGCGCCGGCGGGCGGCCGGAGGCGCGAATCGTCACGCTCGGCTGACGCAGGGGTACGAGCGTGTGCCGCGCGCAGCGGCGGCCGGCTCGGTCAGCGGCGGCGGACCGCTGCGTAGGCGGCGAGCGCGCGGGTGCGGGCCTCGCCGTGATCGACGATCCGCTCAGGCTAGTCCTCTCCGAGTCGCACGCCGGCAGCGGCCAGCGTGTTCGCCGGCGCCAGCCACGGGGCCTGCAGGTACTGCGCCGGCAGCGCTGCGATCTCCGGCACCCAGCGGCGAACGTAGGCCCCGTCCGGGTCGAAGCGGCGCCCCTGCGTGACCGGGTTGAAGACGCGAAAGTACGGCGCCGCGTCGGCGCCGCAGCCGGACACCCACTGCCAGCCGAGCGTGTTGTTCGCGAGGTCGGCATCCACGAGCGTGTCCCAGAACCAGGCCGCGCCGAGCTGCCAAGGCAGCAGCAGGTCCTTGACGAGAAACGAACTCGTGAGGAGACGGGCGCGGTTGTGCATCCAGCCGTTCGTCCAGAGCTCGCGCATCGCTGCGTCGACGACCGGGTAGCCGGTGCGTCCACGCCGCCAAGCCGTCAAGGCGGCCGGGTCGTGGCGCCAGGGGAACGCCTCGAAGCGCTCGTTGAGCGGACGCTGCGGCGTGTCCGTGAAGTGCCGCAACAGGTGGTGGCCGAACTCCCGCCAGCCGAGTTGACGGAGAAAGGCGCCGGCGGACCGCCGCAGGCCCGGCGCCTGCTCCTCGTCCCAGCTCGGCGGCCCCACTGCGGCCTCGAGGTCCAGACCCGCTTCGGCGAGCGCGCCGGCGACGGCGTGCCACGCCTGGCGGGCGGTCAGCTCGCCCCAGCGCAGGTGCGGCGACAACCGCGAGCTGCCCTCGAGGTCTGGGCGGTCGCGGTCGGCAGCGTACTCTGCGAGAGGGCCGGTGAGAAAGCGCTCGAGACGCGTGTGCGCACCGGCCTCGCCCGGCTCCCATGTCTCATCGAAGCCGGCAGACCAGGGCCGGATCGCCTCGTCTTCGAGCGCGGCGAGCACGACTCCGGCCGGCTCGGGCGGCGCCGCGGGCAGCGTCTCCGGCGCCGGCAGTGGTGCGGGCGGCTCCGGCATCCCGATACAGCTGCGCCAGAACGGCGTGAAGACCTTGTAGGGCCGGCCCTCGCGAGTCCTGGGCGCGGCCGGGTCGAAGAGGAGGTTGGCCTGTGGGACGACGACCGGCCGGACGGAGGCGGCGCGCAGCGCCGCCGCCACGCGCTCGTCGTTTGCCAGCTCGTCGGGCTCGAGGCCCGCGGCCCACACGACCGCCGTCGCCCCGGCTCGTGCCGCAACCGCAGGTACCACCGAGGCCGCGTCGCCCCGCTCCACGACCAGCCGCGAGCCGCGCCGCCGCAGCTCATCGTTCAAGGCGTACAACGAGCGCCAGAGCCACCAGCGAGCCGCGCCTCCCGGAGCCCAAAGGCGCGAGTCCGGCGGCTCCCAGATGAAGGTGGGCAGAAGCGCTGCACCACGCTCCCGAGCGACCTCCAAGCCTGCGAGCAGGGCCGGATTATCGGAGAGGCGCAGATCGCGCCGCAGCCAGACGAGGGTCGTCTCGGCGCGCGCATGTTGAAGGTCGAGTCGGACTCTGGGCGTGGCGCCTCCTCAGCGTCGGGCGGCGCCGCTCCACGCGGCTCCGCGTCATGATGGAATATGGCCACGGCTTGACGCGCTCAACCGTGCCGGCCGGCGCTGCCGAGGAAAGGGGACGGAATGGGCGACGCGATGACTCCGAAGCATCGGGAGGCTCTGGGCGGATTGCGGCGCGCTTGGGGGCGCATGGAGAGTCGCGCCGTCCTGGTCACCGCCGTCGAGGCGATCGCGGGCCCCTGGACGTGTGATAGCGGGTATACCTTGATCAGGACGACGAGAGAAGCTACGGCGCGGAGAAGATCGCGCGGAGGATCACGATGGGAACGACACCACCGGTGACGGTCTATTCGCTGACGACCTGCGGCTGGAGCAGCAAGGCCAAGGCGTACTTCAAGCAGCGAGGCATCAAGGCGTTCGTCATCGAATACGACACCGCAGGGCCAGACCTGCAGCGCAAGATCTCCGCCGAGATGAAGGCGGCCGGCGCCGACGGGTTCCCGTTCGTGCGCATCGGTGGCACGGTGGTCAAAGGATTCGATCAGACGACGTACGACAGGCTCCTGAAGGGCGCCTGAGCGGCGCCGTCACGAACGAGGAGACGCGAGTGGCCGAAAAGAGCCTCAAAGTCGAGTTGTACACGCTGAGCACCTGTCCGTGGTGCAAGAAGTCGCTGGCGTGGCTCGATGATAAGCACGTCGTGTACGACTACGTCGACTACGACCTTGCCGACCAAGACATGCAAGTCCACATCCAGGAG
>JBBQFA010000250.1:0-4169 GCA_038321515.1 Thermoleophilia bacterium
GGATGCCGCCCAGGTCCTCGCCGGGCACGCGGAGCTGGACGGCCTTGTGCGTGCCGGTCGCCAGCAGGACGGCGTCGAAGCCGTCGTCTTTGAGCTTCGCCGGGTCGTCGACGCGCGCGCCGGTCTCGATCTCGACGCCGATCGCCGTGACGTTGCTGACGTCATCGTCGATGACGTCGTTGGGCAGGCGGTACGCCGGGATGCCGAGACGGAGCATGCCGCCGGCCTGCGGCGCCGACTCGAAGATCTTGACGCCGTAGCCGCCGCGCGCGAGCTGCCACGCGGCGGTGAGCCCGGCCGGGCCCGAGCCCACGACGGCGACCTTCTTGCCGTTCTGCTCGGGCTTCTCCAGCGGCTTCACTTCATCCCGGCCGTAGTGTGTGTCGGCGATGAAGCGCTTGAGGCGGCGGATCGGCAGCGGGCCCTCGAGCTCGCCGCGCGTGCACTCGTCCTCGCACGGCGCGTAACACGCGCGCCCGAGGGAGCCGACCAGCGGCGTGGTCTCGAGTACCAGGTCGAAGGCCTGGTCGTACTCGCCGCTGCGCACGCGGGCCACGTAGCCGTGCGCCTTGATGCCCGCCGGGCACTCGTAGGTGCACGGAGAGACGCCGGCGCGGTCGATGACCGCCTTCTTCGGCACGGCCTGCGGGAACGCGATGTAGGCCGCGCGCCGCGACACCATGTCGGCGTTGAATTCGTCCGGGACGGCGACGTTGCAGGCCATCTCGCATTGACGGCAACCGGTGCATGCAGCCTCGTCGATGAACTTGGGCTTCTGCGTGATCTTGGCGTGGTAGGTGCCGTCGCCATTGGCGCGGATGCCTTCCACCTGGGCGTAGGTGAGGACGTCGATGTTGGGATGGTGGATGGTGGCAGCCATCTTGGGGGTGGAGATGCAGCTAGCGCAGTCGAGGGTGGGGAAGACCTTGCTGAGCAGGATCATCTTGCCGCCGACGCTGGCGTCCTTCTCGACGACCAGGACCTTGTAGTCCATGTCCGCGAGCTTGAGCGCTGACTCCATCCCGCCGATGCCGCTGCCGACGACGAGCGCGTCGTACTTCTTGCGGGTGACAGGTGCACCGTTCATGCGGCCGCCTTTCGGGACGGGCCGAGGCCGGCAAGCGCGGTGGCGTACTCGTGCATGTAGTTGGTGAAGGGCTCCGCGCAGACCGAGCAGATGGCGGCCATGCGGACGCGCTGCGGCTCGTAGCCCTTCTCTACCAGCAAATCTTGCGCCGTCTGCATGATGCCGGAGGTGCGCTCCGCGCAGTCCGGCAGGTACGCGCACTCCTCGCCGTCGGCGGCAATGAAGACGCCGTCGAAGCCCTGCTCCATTGCGTACAGGATCCAGCTCGGCTTGATGCCGCTCGTGCAGGGGACACTGATCACCATCACGTTCGGCGAGTAGTGCATGTGCGAGCTGCCGGCCAGGTCGATACCCGGGTCGGAGATGTTGTTGGTGCTGAAGACCAGGATGCGCGGGTCGTACGCCTGGCCCTCGTTTGCTGCGGTCTCAGTCATCGTCACTTCATCTTCTTGACGAAGAGACGCATGTAGCCAGGCTCCTCGACCACGCCGAGGTACTCGTGGCCCATCTTCTTGGACCAGGCGGGGAGGTCCTTGGTGGTGCCGGAGTCCGTCGCCTGTACCTCCATGATGCCGCCCACGGAGACGCTCGGGATGCCCTTCTTGGCGGCCAGGATCGGGCCGGGGCACGAGGTGCCGCGGGCGTCGACGATCTTCTCTGCCTGGATGGTGCTGAGGTCTTCACTCATGGTGGTCTCCTTTGCGCTTGTGCTTGTGATTACTTTCGCAAGAGGCGGCGTGATGAAGGGCCGCTCGCTTGGTTCGGGCCTACTGGTTGTGGTCTCTCCCCTGGCTCGGTGAAGCTGGTGACTCAGGCAGACGCCGACGACGAAACCGCCGGCGTCTGCCTCGTCACGCGCGCCGGCTCGGCCGGCGCAGTCGTATGTCCATGGGCGGCATCGAGAAGCTCCGCCGCCTGCAGCGACTCACCCTGAGCCAGGTGCTGCTCCACCAGCGCCTCGCGGATCAGGGCACACGCCTGGATGAACTTCATGTTGGTGACGTGGTAGTAGACTGTCTGGCCCTCTTTGCGCGAGGCGACGAGGCTGCGCTCCTTGAGCACCCGCAGGTGCTGCGACACGTTGTGCACCGAGACGCCGATCTCGGCGGCGAGGTCGCCGACGCACTTCTCGCCGTCGCCGATGCCATGCAGGATCGCCTGGCGATGTTCGTTGGCGAGCGCCTTGCAGAGCTCGGCGTGCATGCGATAGACGGCCTGGAGGTCCGCTGACGGGGGTGCGATTACGTTATCCTGTATTTGCATACTTGCTTATATACCCTATGTGAGGAGCGGGGTCAAGTGCGGACATTCACAAGCGCCCCGCCGCCCCGCCGCCCCGCCGCCCCGCCGCCCCGCCGCCCCGCCGCCCGCCGCCTGCCGCCGTGGGCCGTGGGCGCCGTAGTGTCGATGCCCATTTCAAGCAACGGTACCCTTGGACGTACGTCTTCTTGAAAAGCCACGCGGGACTTCGACCGCGCCGCCGCTCGTGCAGTAGGCTGGAGTCGTCATGGCAGTCAGCAGCTTCGAGGGCAAGACCCCGGTGATCGGCGATGGGTGCTGGATACACCCGTCGGCCGATGTGCTCGGTGACGTACGGCTTGGCGCCCGCTGTTGGATCGGGCCGGGCGCCCGCCTGCGTGGCGACTACGGCAGCATCGTGCTTGGCGACGGCTGTGCCGTGGAGGACAACTGCGTCGTCCACGCCCGCCCCGGCGAGACCTGCACGATCGGCTCCTGCGTGACACTGGGCCACGGCTGCGTCGTGCACAACGTGGCCCTGATCGGCGACTACGCCGTGATCGGCATGGGCGCCGTGGTGAGCGACTGGGCCGAGGTCGGCGAGTGGAGCGTGGTCGCGGAGGGCGCGGTCGTGCCGCAGCGCGCCGTGGTGCCGGCGGCGAGGATCGCCGCCGGCGTGCCGGCGCGCCTCCTCGACCGCGAGGTCGACGACGAGTACCGCGCCGCCTGGCGCGGCTTCAAGCAGATCTACGTCGACCTCTGCGAGCGATACCGCGCCGGCTTCGGGCACTGAGGCCGGACTGGCGCTCGGCCCCCCTCCCGGCCTGTCGGCGCAGTGCAAACCCGCTGCCCCGGCCGGCGGCTGGGTGCGGCCCCTTGCCGGCTGGCCGCGACGGCACAGTACGACCATCCGCTGCGGTATGGTGCGGCGGCCGATCTCAAGCAACGACACCGCTGGGCGTACGTTTGCTTGAAACGCGCGCGGCGAGAACATCGTGTCCGACGCGGGGACGCGGCGGCCGGTTCCCTTGGCCTTGAGCGCGGGCGCGACTATGCTTTCCGCGGACGCGCCCGCGGCCCGGGCCCGGGCGCGCGGGGTCTAACGAAGAGCCGCGCGCGCCGGCCGATGCAGTCTGCAGATCCCGGTCAGGACGAAGCGAGACAAATCGAGAAAGGGTCAGCCCTGGAATGTCCCGCCTGCCATCACGCGCTCAACCCGATGGAGGTCGGCAGCGTCTCGGTCGACGTCTGCAACGAGGGCTGCGGCGGCATCTGGTTCAGCTGGATGGAGCTGCAGCGCTTTGACGAGCCCAAGGATGACGTCGACGAGGAGCTCCTCGAGGTCAAGCCGCTGCCGGGCATCAGCGTCGACCCCGGCCCGCTCCACTGCCCGCAGTGCGTCGACAAGATCCAGCTCAAGCGGCACTTCTTCAGCATCAAGCGCAGTGTGACCGTGGACGAGTGCCCGGAGTGCGGCGGCTACTGGCTGGACCCCGGTGAGCTGCGCACGATCCGCACCGACTTCGCGACCGACGAGGATCGCCGCGCTGCCGCCGACACGTACTTCACGGAGACGTTCGGCAGTCAACTCGCGGCGGCGCACGCCGAGACGGAGGCCGACCTGGCGCGAGCCCACAAGGTCGCCAACATGTTCCGCTTCATCTGCCCGAGCTATTACATCCCGGGCGAGCAGCAGTGGGGCGCGTTCTGACGACCTTTGTCGCGCTCCTGCGGGCGGTCAACGTCTCGGGCAAGAACCGGGTCCCGATGGCGGCGTTGCGGGCGATGCTGGCCGGGCTAGGATTTGGCTGCGTGGAGACCTACCTGCAGAGCGGCAACGCGG
>JBBQFA010000251.1:0-4164 GCA_038321515.1 Thermoleophilia bacterium
GGTATCAGACGAGGGCGGCGAGACTCGAGCGCGTGACGCACGGGCGCGCGCTCGCCGCGCACACGGCGCTCGCCCTTCTGGCGCTCGCCGTCTTCCTGCTCGCCGCGTTCGCGCCGGCCTCCCGGGCCGCCTCGCGGTATCCGGACACCATCCGTTACGGCCAGCGAGCGGCGCTCGCGACGCTGAAGGACTCGGGCGCCTCGTCCATCTCGCTCGCGCTCGTGGCCGGGGACCGCATCGTGTGGCGCCAGACCTACGGCTACGCCGACGTGGCCGCCCGCCGGGCGCCCGGCCCGGACACCATGTACGGCATCGGCTCGGTGAGCAAGGTCATCGCGGCCACCGCAGTCATGCGGCTCGCCGACGAGGGCAAGGTCGACCTCGACGCGCCGGTGGTGCGCTACGTCCCCGCGTTCCACATGCTCTCGCCCGGCTACGCCGACATCACCGTGCGCATGCTGCTCGACCACTCCTCGGGGCTCCCCGGCACCACCTGGGCCAACTGGTCCACGGCGGAGTACTTCACCGGCTACCAGCAGCAGGTGCTCGACAGCCTTGCCGGGCAGTGGCTCAAGGCGACGCCCGGCGCCTACTCCGTGTACTGCAACGACGGCCTCACCCTGGCCGAGTTGGTCGTGCAGTCCGTTACCGGGCAGAGCTACCCCGAGTACGTGGAGAGCGCCGTGTTCGCGCCGCTGGGCATGCGCCACTCCACCTTCCCCACGCAGCCGTTCGCGGACGGCACCTACGCGTGCTCCTACAGCACTGACGGCGAGGTCCGCCCGCGCGAGGCGGTCAACCTGCTCGCCTCCGGCGGCGTCTACTCGACGCCGTCCGACATGGCGCGGCTGGCGCGCATGTTCATGAACCGCGGGGAGCTGAACGGAGTGCGCGTGCTCTCGCGGCGGGCCGTGGCCGAGATGGGACGCGACCAGACGGTCGGGACCTTCAACCCGTCGCCCAGCAGCATGCTGCGGTTCGGGCTCGGGTGGGACACCGTGACCGAGCCCGCGCTGGGACGCGCCGGCGTGACCGCCTGGGCCAAGAACGGGGGCAGCGATCAGTATGGCGCCAGTTTGCTGGTGGCTCCCAGAGCCAGGCTCGCGATCATGGTGAGCGGCTCTCCGGTCGTCACCGGCTACCTCGACGCCCTGAGCCGCAAGGTACTGCTGCGCGCGCTCAAGGAGCAGAAGACCATCTCCCGGCTGCCGCGCAAGGCGCCGACCGCCGCGCCCGCGCCGATGCGCGCGACCGCGGCGCGACTCGAGGCGATGACCGGCTACTGGGCCAGCATGAGCACGGTCACCAGGATCGCGCGCACGCCCGGCCACCCGCAACTGCTGACCAGAGCGACGCTCACGGACGGACGCTGGGTCGAGGAGGACGGCTACCTCCGCCTGCACATCGACGGTCGCTTCCACTCCGACGGACAAGCCCCCGGCTACAAGGTGGTGCGCGCCGGCAACCGCACGTATCTGGACTTCGCCTTCGCCGGCCTCGACGGATACTCGGCGACCAAGCTGCTCTTCCATCAGAAGCTGGCGGCGCGCCCGCCACTCAGCGCCGCCTGGCAGAGCCGCGACGGCAAGGCCTGGCTCGTCGTGAACGAGCAGCCGGACTCGGTCGGCTACGACTCGTGGAGCCCTACGCTCCGGATGACCTCGATCCCCGGGCTCCCCGGGTACGTGGCCACCTCCCCCTACGGGGGCGGCTGGTACATCGGCGACGCCTCGCGGAGCGACGACGTGGCGCAGCTGTTCCTGCAGATTCCCGGCAACTTCGGCCGCGACCAGGAGGACCTGTTCGTGGTGCCGCGCGACGGCGAGGAGTGGGTGCGCTCGGGCGCCGGGCTGTTCCGGCCGCTGGAGACCGTCGCCGCGCTGGCGGACGGGGTCAACGCGGTGAGCATCGGTCCGGAAGGCTACGCGGAGTGGCGCGCAGTCGAGGACGCCGCGACCCTGCACATCGGCGGCGCGACCGCCTGGTACCTCTACGACGCCGGCTTCAAGAAGCTGGCAAAGGGCGGCGGCGCGGCGGCGGACGGCGCGGCGGCGGACGGCGCGTACCTCGTGGTGTTCGGAGCGGCGTCTGCGAGCGTGAGCGTGGACGTCATGCCGCCCGGTTGAACTCGTCACCCTCACGTCGACGCACGGCACGCGGATCGTCGACCGGGGAAAGGACGCGCCTCTTCGTCGCCGGCTCCACGGCCAAGGACGCTGCTGACGGAGCAGGGGCAACTGGCGGCCGGTTTCAAGCGATAGCTCGCGGCAGCTGGTCAGGGCGCGCGGGCGGAGGCGGGCGCTCACCCGTGCCGTGCCGTTGTCGTTCTCGAGGAAGGAGATCGCCTTCTCCGGCGCTTTGGCCTGCTGCAGGTACTGACGCAGTTGCGTGTTGGAGACGAACGGCACGCCCTGGGCCAGGTGGACCTGGGCCTTCTGCTTGGCCGCCTCCGGCACCTGCGGCGAGCGACATCGGGAACAGCCACAGCCCGGTCATCAGGGCGCTGAGCCCGAGGACGACGGAGAGGAAGAGCGGGACGACGAAGCCGACCCCGCCCTGCACGAGGAACTGGAAGAACCCCATCATCAGGCCGCCGGTCAGCTGGCGGTTCTCCAGCATCGAGGTCTTGACCAGCGGCTGACCGCCGCGCTTCTCGAGGTGGTGCTCCCACAGGAGGACCACGGCGCAGACAAGCAGCCCGCCCAGAGCCAGAGACTCGGCGAAAGACCGAGGATGGTGGGCGCGCCGGCCTTGACCACCCAGCCCCACTCGCTGGTCTTGAGCACGCCGAAGACGACGGATGCGAGGCCGACCACCGAGAGCACCGCGCCGATCCCGTCGAGGCTCCGGCCGGGCTGCCGGCCGCTGTCGGCCATGCGCCGCGTCAGGGCGAGGATCACGAGCGCGTCGGTGTTGATCGCCATCTGCACGCCGGAGACGGTCGTCCCGACTCTGTTCGCCACGTAGGCGATGGAGACGTTCATCACTGAGCTGTCCAGGACCATCAGGAACTGGGCGACCGCGAGCGTCATCAGGACCAGCTTGCTCGCGGAGGCCATCGTGGGAGCCTTGCCCACCGTCATCCCTCCGTACCCGGAGTCGTCGTCTTCAGTCATCGGCGCGGCCGAGGGGGGTCTTGAAGTAGCCGTTGGCGTCCAGGTCGTAGGACTTGGGGAAGTCGGCGGCGGACAGGTCTTCCACGAGGCGCGAGGCGGTGTCGCCGCTGTCCACCGACGGCACGCCCTGCCCGCTGATGTACAGGGAGAGCCAACGGCCGTTGTGGATCCGCCCTTTGGCGTCGACCTTCACCGTCAGGAGGCCCGACAGGCTCAGGTTGCCGCCGGTGCCGAAGTTGCCCCAGCCGCCGAAGTTACCCAGGGAGTAGGCGATCAGGCGGTCGTTGTAGCGCTCGATGCCGCGGATCACGTGCGGCCCGGAGCCCAGCACCAGGTCGGCGCCGGCGTCGACGACGGCGTGGGCGAACGCGCGCGAGTCGCCCCGGTTCTCGCCGAAGGCGACTTCGGTGCCGTTCGGCGTGTGGATCTTGTCCGACCCCTCGGCGCCGGCGTGCATGAGCACGACCACGACGTCGGCCTTTCGCGCGGCCTTGGCGACCAGCTTCTCGGCCGCCGGGATGTCGTTGACGCTCGGGTTCCATGTGTAGGGCGAGAACGCCACGGCCGCCACGCGGACTCCGTCGACGTCGACCACCGTCACCTGATTCGGCCGGCCGGTGTACTCGACACCGGCGCGGTCGAGCGTCTCGATCGTCTCGCCGAAGCCGCCCTGCAGGTAATCGTAGCTGTGGTTGTTGGCCACGCTCACCATGTCGATGCCCGACCAGGTGAGCGCCTTGACGTACGAAGGCGGCGCCTGGAAGGCGAAGCAGAGGCTCGAGTCGGCGCCGTCGCACTTGGACGGGCCCGGCGAGGAATAGGTGCCCTCGAGATTGGCGATCATGAGGTCCGGGCGGCTGAGCGCCTTCTTCGTGGGCGCGAACAGGGCACGCCCGCTGTCCGGCGGCAGGCCGTACTTGGAGCCCGGCGTGGTGTCGCCGACCCAGCCGATCTCGATGACGGCCGGCTTGGCGGCTTCGGCCGGCTCAGCCGACGGCGAAGGCGACCGCGCCGGAGCGGCGGCGGCGGCGGCGCTGGAGCCGCTCCC
>JBBQFA010000252.1:0-4161 GCA_038321515.1 Thermoleophilia bacterium
TGGAACGTGCCGTGAGCCGGTCCGCGAACCGAAGACCAGGATGACGACACCCCACGCACGAAGGAACCACGCCCAAGAAGCCTGACGCCCCGGCGTAGTCCGCGGACTGGGCGATGAGGCGAAGTGAGCGCTACATCGGGCCACTTCGGCCACGGTCCTCGCGGTCACAGGTCTGACGTCGCGGGCCGTGCCTCGCACTCCCTGACCAAGGCGGAACGCCTCGTCGGGCCTCCTGCTCCCCGTCCGCCGTTCACCCGCAGGTTGGCATCAGCGTGGCGCAGTCGGAATCTGGGTTCGGACTCGCGTCCGCACGCGATACACAATCATGTCCGCCCACACATCGGAGTTCGCGGCGAGAATCGACGCAGGTTCACAGGGAGCGTCCGCTGAGGTGAGAAACATCCATTATTTCCACGCATGCGGATCTGGCAGACGGTCAGCAAGTTGCGGCGCCGGCATGGGCTGGTGATGAGCGGCGAGCCAAGGCAGCCGGGCTACCGGGTGCTGGACCGGACGCAGGAGGCGCGGCGGGTGCGGAGCTCGGTGGGCCATAGGCAGGCGCGCCGACCGACGCTACAGCCTCGACCAGGTCGTTCAAGCAGAGCGATGGGCTTGGGCAGCGTCGCGCGGCGATGACGAACCCGACCTCTACTTCGACGGCAGCGCCTTCTGGAGCGGGCGCAGGGGCCAAGGGCGCAAGCTCATGGCCATCGAGGACATGCCCCAAGCGGGCTGGTGGCACGAGAGAGACTGCCGCTGTGAGCTGTGTCGGCCGTCGCCACGTCGTGGTGGCTGATCCGCGGCTGAGCAGAGAGGGCCTGGCTCTTCGCACCCGGCCTACTCGCTGAACGCGAACCCCTTCTTGCGGAACAGCCGGACGGCAGCTTCGCAGGCGGCCGCGTCGTAGCGACTGCCGGCGCCGGTCTCGATCTCGGCGAGTACCTGCTCGAGCGGCAAGGCCGGCCGATAGGGACGGTGGCTGAGCATCGCCTCTACGACGTCGGCAACGGCGATGATCCGTGCCTCAGGAAGGATCTCATCGCCAGCGAGCCCGGCGGGGTAGCCGGAACCGTCGAGGCGCTCGTGGTGCTGGGCGATGACCGCCGCGATGTCTGTCTTCCCGAAGTCGATTCCGGCGACGATGTCGGCGCCTGCTCGGGCGTGCCCGCGGACCAGCTCCATCTCCAGCTCCGTCAGCTTTCTCGGCAGAGCCAGGATCTCGGAGGGCACGACCGTCTTGCCGATGTCGTGCAGCAGCGCGGCGGTGCCCACGGTCTCGGCCGCCGCGCTGTCCCAGCCGAGCTCGGCGACGATTCCCAGCGCCAGCTCGGCGACACGCCGCTGGTGGCCGGCGGTGTAGGGGTCACGCAGGAGGGTCGACGCGCCGAAAGCGGCGACAGTCGCCTTGAGCGTGGCGCGCAGCTGCTCCTCCGCTTCACGCCGCGCGGTCACGTCGACGTCGGCCACGTACACGCGATCGAAGGACTCCTCGTGACCGGGGGCGACGGTGCAGGTCTCGAGGAGATACAGGCGCTGGCCGGCCAGCGTCACCGTGGTCTCGTCGAACTCCACCGACGGCTCGCCGGCGAGCAGCGCCGCCCAGAAGGAACTGAGGCCACTACGCGAGCTCGACAGGTACAGCTCATCAGCGCGCGCGATCAGCTCCTCGCGACTCGATGCCCCGAAGAGCTGGACCGCGGCCCAGTTCACGTCCCGCACCCGCGTCAGCGCGATGCAGCGATTGTATTCTTGCGGGTGCCCGAGCAGGTAGGCAGGCAGGTCGCCGATGCGGGCGGTGACGACCAGGTCGCTGATGTGCGTCATCACGGCAGTATGGTCCTCCTCCCACATGGCCACGGGTGAGTCCTCGAACAGCGAGCGATAGCGGGCCTCGGACCTCTCCAGCTCCTGTTGCACCTGCGCGCGCTGGCGCCGTGCCTCATGCTCGTCTTGCTTCAGGGTCGCGACCATCATCTCCGTTGGCCACGCGAGACCGTTTCTCGTCACGGCGACGTAGATGAGGGCGACAAAGGCCACCGCGAGGATGTGAGTCACGTCCTGCTCGTTAAGGAGCGTCTCGAGGAGCGCGCCGACGGCCGCGGTGCCGAGAGCGATCTCGATGGCGGCAAAGAACGGCCGCGTGAGCGAGTGGCGACGCCGGTAAGTGAGCAGAGCCGCGGCGACGAGTGCGGCGCCCACGGCCAGGCCGACAACCGTCCCGAACGGCGTCTTCCCTTCATCGGTCCCGGCCGAAGGCAGGACGTGCCACCAGAGGATGGCGGCGATCAGAAACGACGTGGCGAACGCCTGCAGCGCGATCAGCAGCCCGAGGTTCAGGCGACGCCCGATGGCGAACGGGGCGAGGAGCATGCCGGCCGCCAGCATCACGCCTGCGACCAGCTCGAACTCCTCCTGCAAGCTGGGGCTGGCGCCGGTAAGCAGGGCAATGCTCGGATAGGCAGCGGTGTGCAGGACGCGCAGCACCGCGACCCAACCGAGCGCCAAGGCCAAGACGAAGGGGTAGTCGTCGGCGACGAAGGCGCGCAGGTTGCGCGCGGACTCGAGAACGCAAATGACGCCGATCAGGAAGGCGAGCTCGCAGGCGAGGGCGTACATCGACGGCGCGACGAGGCGCACCAAGACAAGAGCCAAGAGGACTCCGGCGATGACAAGAGCATCCGAGCGCGTCATCACCGCCGGGCAACGAGCGAGCGTCGAAGGTGCGTGCTCGTCGCTGTTCGCGATTCGTTCGGCATGGAGTTCAATCACGCTGCGCCCGCCCAGTGAGAAGGGTGTCACGTCCCGCACGTCTCCTTATCGGCATCGCCGGTTGGTGACTTGACGGGAGCTACGCAGTCATCTGATATTCGCCCCACACGGTTTGTATGGCGAGTATATTCCAGAGCCCTGCGTTGACCTTCTTCACAACGGGGCTGCCAGTTGTTGCCCTGTTTGTTGCCCTACCCCCCGACAATCAGCGGCAAATGGGCAACGGCGGGTCGGATCGCCTTCTGTGCCGGGCGCTCTCTCAGGCGCAAAGTGAAGCGATTAGCAGCGAAAGTGGCGTGCGGTCGCGAACTGTCACGCCGGAGGCTGCAGGTGCGATCGCCGCTGCGAATGGCTAGTGGCGTGGCGGCTCGAAGCCGCAGCGAATGGACCATGGCGAATAGCGATGACCGCTACGCAAGGGAGCCCGCTGAACACTCCAGCGGGCTCCCTGCGACAGTTGGCTGATCGCTCGCGTGCTAGAGACGCGCGCGAGTGCGGGTCATCATCGCTTGGGCGGTGGCGTCGAAGGTCGGCGCACCATACTTGGCTTCTCAAGCATCTCGTCTAGCGCGTCCTTCGGCACGAGAATGCGTCCACCGATGCGCAGAGCCGGAATCTCACCACGTTCGATGGCGAGGTAGGCGTAGCTATCGCTGATTCCGAGTACCTCGGCCGTTTGTCTCACCGAGTAGGTGCGGCATTCAATCTCACTCTTCGTGGGCTCGTCTCCTAACGCAGATCGGCCATTGTGGCCTCTTGCTGAGTACCGTGCTTGCCAACACGTTTGCCAACCTGCCCACCAGAGGGCTCTGGCACTGTGGGCGTCACGGGTGCGCACCCTGCTGCTCGTGGGCCTCTCGGGCGCCTAGTTTGCCCAAACCTGAAGCAAGGCACATACTGCGATGTAAGGAAGCGATTGGCGAGAAAGGGTTGGGCATGCAAGCGAGGAGTAGAGTCACCAGTAAGGGACAAGTGACGCTCCCGGTCGCGCTGCGGCGGCGGCTTGCCATCGAGGCCGGCGACGACCTCGTGTTCGACGAGACCCCGGACGGCGTCGCGATGCGCGTCGTTCACCGGCGCAAGCTCGGCGACTTTCTCGGCGCCGTGCCCATCGAGGGCGAGGCGGCCGATCACGCCGCGGAGCGCGCTGCGGCGGCGAAGAAGATGGCCGAGCGCCACCGTTGACTCGCGCAGAGAGTCCACCTGAGGTGTGGGTCGACGCCAACGTCGTGCTGCGTCTGCTCACGGGACAGCCGGAGGGGCAGGCCCGGGCGGCGGCTGCGCTCATGGCCCGGGCCGACGCCGGCGAGCTGCGTCTTCGCCTCTGCCCGCTGGTCGTCGCCGAGGTGGTCTGGGTCCTCGGCTCGGCCTACGATGTGCCGCGCGAGCAGA
>JBBQFA010000253.1:0-4151 GCA_038321515.1 Thermoleophilia bacterium
AACGCCTGTACTACCTCATCCTGCCGGCCATACCGCTCATGTTTTTGGAGCTCGGGTACATCGCCCGGATGGCACGCGTCGGCACGGTGCAGGTGCTGTCCATGCCGTACATCCGCACCGCCGTGCTCAAGGGCGTCCCGCGCAGCCGCGTCGTCTTCGGCCACGTGCTACGCAACGCCATGGTGCCCACGGTCACCGTGATCGGCAGTCAGGTCGGCTGGCTCATCGGCGGTCTGGTCGTCGTCGAGACGCTGTTCTCCTACCCCGGCATCGGCAAAGTCATGGTCGAGTCCGCGCTCAACCACGACGTGCCGGTGCTCGAGGCGTCGGTGCTCATGGTGGCCGTCGTCTACATGTTCGCCAACCTGATCGCCGACATCGTCGTGGCGCTCCTCAACCCGCGGATCAGGAAGGGTGGCTGAGGTGCCGGACGACCGTCCCACCGCCTTCGGCCCCGATCCCGACCTGCGCGAGGAGTCGATGCAGCTCGGTGCGGATCCCGAGATGATCGAGCTCCGCGCCGACGCCGTCAGCGAAGGGCGCGACCTGGAGCTTCCCGGCGGGGACCACAAGGGCGAGGCGCCCGAGGCCGACGCCGCGGCGTCGGCGGAGCAGAAGCGTCAGCGGCGCTACCTGATCAGGGCGCTCCTCCGCAGCCCGACCTTCATGATCGGCCTCGTCATCGTGCTGTTCTGGGTGTTCATGGCTCTGTTCTCAGCGTTCATCACGCAGAGCCCGACGCACACGGACCCCAGCGTCTCGCTCGCGGCGCCGAGTCCCTCGCACTGGTTCGGCACCGACGACCTCGGGCGCGACGTGTTCGCGCGGACCATGGCCGGAGCGCGCACAGTGCTCATCATCGCGCCGCTCGCCACCCTGCTCGCCCTGCTCTGGGGCGGCATCATCGGACTCATCGCCGGCTTCTGGCGGGGCATTACCGACGAGATAATCATGCGGCTGATCGACGTGCTGCTGGCCCTGCCGATCATCATCACCTCGATCCTGATCCTCTCGCTGCTCGGCAAGGGCACGGCGATCATCGTCGTCGCCATCGGCGCGCTGTTCACGCCCGTCGTGTCGCGGACCGTCCGCGCGGCTGTCATTGGCGAGCGCGAGCGCGAGTACGTCATGGCTGCGCGGCTGCGCGGCGAGCGCTCGACGTTTGTGATGTCGCGCGAGATCCTGCCCAACATCACGCAACCGATCATCGTCGAGGGCACCATCCGCTTGGGTTACGCGGTGTTCACGGCCGCCACGCTGTCGTTTCTCGGCTTCGGTCTCGCACCGCCTTCGCCCGACTGGGGCCTCACCATCTCCGTGGAGCGGGTCTTCCTGCAGATCGCCCCGTGGACCGTGCTGTTCCCCGCGGCCGCCCTCGCGTCCCTCGTGGTCGCCGTGAACCTGATCACCGATGGTTTGGGGAGGACGTTCTCGAAATGAGCGCCGCCGAGCAGCCCACGAACGTCGCCGATCCGGCCGCCGCCGCCCTCGACGTCGAAGACCTCGAGGTCACGTTCCACCGCCGCGGCCGCAGACTCCCGGTGCTCAAGGGCGTCACGCTCAAGATCGAGCCCGGTCAGGCCTACGGGCTCGTAGGCGAGTCCGGCTGCGGCAAGACGACGCTGGCCATGGCAGCCATGCGCTACCTCGCCTCCAACGGTACGCTCGACAACGGGCGGGTAATGGTCGACGGGCAGGATGTCAGCACGCTCAGCGAAGAGGCGCTGCGCAAGTGGCGCGGCGGCAAGGTCGCGATGGTCTATCAGGATCCGACCCAGGCTCTGAGCCCCGCGATGCGCATCGGCGATCAGCTCGCAGAGGTGTTCCACTACCACGAGGGGATGGACAAGAAGGCGGCGCTCGAACAAGCTCGAGAGAGCCTGCGTCGCGTCGCCATCCCAGATCCCGACGGGACCTTGCGGCGCTACCCGTTCGAGCTGTCTGGGGGACAGCAGCAGCGCGTGGTCATCGCGATGGCCCTCGCCGTCAACCCGCAGTTGCTCATCCTCGACGAGCCCACTACGGGCCTCGACGCTACCGTCGAGGCGGAGATCCTGGACCTGATCGAGGAGCTGCGCGGCCGCATCAACGCCGCCATCCTGCTCATCACCCACAACCTTGGCCTCGTCGTGCGCCTCTGCGAACGAGTAGGCGTGCTTTACGCCGGGCGGCTGGTCGAGGAGGGCTCGGCCAAAGAGGTCTTCACCGACCCGCGTCACCCTTACACGATGGGGCTGCTGCGCTGCGTTCCGCGCTTCGGCATGAACAAGACCGACGCCGCGCTCCAGACCATCCCCGGGACACTCCCGGCCCTCGGCGACCCGCTGGAGGGCTGCGTCTACTCGGCACGCTGCCCTATGGCAAAGCCCGTCTGCAAGCGGCGCGAGCCGGACTTCTACGCCTGGCCGGGCGACGCAGGCGTGAGGGGCTGCGCCGGGGCCGAGGCCATGCCGCCCGACCCCGCTGCCTACTCGCCGCACCACGCGACCCCCGTGGGCGCCTCCGCCCGCCACGCGCGCTGCTACTTCTCGGCGAACGTCGAGTCCATGCCGCACATGACGCCAGTGCTCGCAACGAGCCTGGAGGAGCGTGGCGGCGACACGGATGTCCTCGACATCGACAGCATGGTGCGCACGTTCAAGGACGGGTCCAAGAAGCTCACCGCGGTCGCCAACGTATCGCTCAGCCTGAAGAAGGGCGAGACCTTCGGCCTGGTCGGGGAGTCCGGCAGCGGCAAGACGACGCTGGCCAAATGCGTCACGGGACTGATTCCCGCTGACTCCGGCACCGTCACCTTCGAGGGCGGCGTCCTGCGGTCTACGGCGGGCAAGCGCTCGCAGGACGCGCTGCGCGCCATCCAGATGGTCTTCCAGAACCCGGACTCCACGCTCAACCCGGCCTGGAGCACGCGCCAGATCCTCACCCGCGCCGTGCGCAAGCTCGGCGGCGCCAAGGGCGGCTCGGTCCGCGCCAAGGTCGACAAGCTGTCCGCGGATGTGCGCGTCGAGCCGCAGTTCCTGTTCCAGCGTCCGACGGAGCTCTCCGGCGGGCAGAAGCAGCGCATCGCCATCGCCCGCGCCTTCGCCGGCGACCCGCACCTGGTGATCTGCGACGAGCCGGCCTCTGCTCTCGACGTCTCCGTCCAGGCGAGCATCCTCAACCTCCTGGTGGAGCTGCAGACCAAGGAGCAGGCGTCCTACGTGTTCATCAGCCACGACCTGGCGGTGGTGCGCTACATCTCCGACCGTATCGGAGTCATGTACCTCGCCGAGCTGATCGAGGTCGGCGCGGCGGCGGACGTGTTCGAGCCGCCACACCACCCGTATACCGAGGCGCTCCTCAGCTCCATCCCGCGGCTCGATTTCGAGAAGCAGCGGGACCGCATCCCGCTTCGTGGTGCCATGCCGAGCCTCACTGAGCCGCCGTCGGGCTGCCGCTTCCACACGCGCTGCCACCGATCCCTCGGCGACATCTGCGCCAACCAAGTGCCGCCGGACATGGACGCGGGTGACGGGCACACGTACAAGTGCCACATCCCGCCGGACGAGCTGCTCGCGGCGCAGACGGCGGGGGTACCCGCCGCGCCGGTGGAGGCGTAGGGATTCCGCAGGTTCGCTGAGTCTCGGCGCGCGCCGGGCTCAACCGGCGGCGATAGGCGGCAGCGGCCTCAGGGTGATTCGGGCCGTGCTGATTCGTCCCTCGATCTGCCGGTCGTGGGTGCCGTTGATAGCCGAGTCATGCGGGCCCACGCTCTGACGCGATGAGCTTCGCCAGCTCCTCGATGACGGCCACGCCGTCGTCGAGGACGGCCGCGTCGGCGTTGCGCACTATCGGGGCGTGCTCGTCCGGGTCGACTGCGGCGATGAACCCCGCCTTCTCGATGCCCCAGTAGAACGCCGGCGCACCGGATGCTCCCACGACGAGGCAGAGCGCGGGGGCGGTGCGCGTTCCCGAGACGCCGATGAGCCTACTCACGGGAGCCCACGCGTTCATGGCGACGGGGCGGGTGACACCGAAGGCGGCGCCCATGCGCCGGGCCGCCTTCTCGATCCGCTGCACTCCCTCCCGGGTCCCGGCTCCGCTCCCCGCCACCACCAGGAACCGGCTCTCGGCGAGATCGCCGGTCGAGGGCGGGTCAACGAGCTCGACGT
>JBBQFA010000254.1:0-4131 GCA_038321515.1 Thermoleophilia bacterium
GTACTGCGAGTCGCTGGCCGGCGCCGGGGTGCCGGCCCTGCGCGCCGGCTTGAGCGCCGCCGCCGGGGACCTCGCCGGCAAGCAGGCCGGCGAGCCGGTCTGGCGCATGCTCGGCCTCGAGCGTCCGTCGGTGACGACCTCGTACACGATCGCCATCGGCGCGCCCGAGGAGATGCTGGCACAGGCACGCGCCGCCGCGGCGTTCGGCACGCTCAAGGTCAAGCTCGGGTTCGACGGCGACATCGAGCTCGCCCGCGCGCTAGCCCGCGAACTGCCGGAGACGACCTTTCGCTACGACGCCAACGAGGGCTGGGACCGTGAGCGGGCGGCAGCCGCTCTCGCGGTCCTCGCGGACCTTGGCGCCGAGCTGGTGGAGCAGCCGCTGCCGGCCGCCGATCGCGAAGGCATGGCCTGGCTGCGCGAGCGCACCCCGGTGCCGCTGCTGGCCGACGAGGCGGTGCTCGGTCTGGGCGACCTCGACGCCGCCGGCGAGCTGTACGACGGCGTGGTCGTCAAGCTCTCCAAGGCCGGCGGCATCGCGAGCGCCTTCGCGCTGATCTCGGCCTGCACGGGCCGCGGTCTGCGCGTGTTGCTCGGCTGCATGGTGGAGTCGAGCCTCGGTATCGCCGCGGCGCTGCAACTCGCCGGGCTGGCCGACCACGTCGACCTCGACGGGGCTCTGCTGCTCGCCGACGACCCGTTCACGGGCCTCGTCGTCGAGGGCGACCGCCTCTCGGGCAGCGAGGAGCCGGGGCTGGGAGTGCGGCCCGCCGGCTGAGCCGCGGAGGCCGCCGGGGCGGACCTTCCCGCGCGCCGCTCACCGTCGCCTGCGGAGCTCAGGCCTCGGTGAGCGCCGCGTACACCGCGGCGCCGGTCCGCGAGACGGCCTCGAAGCCGCCGGCGCCGTCGGTCATCACGACGACGATCGCCCGGCGGTCACCCTTGCGGACGAGAGCGCAGTCGTGGGCATACCGGCCCACCGGTGAGTCATCGCCGCACTTGCCGGCGTACACGGCGTCGGCCGGCAGATAGCGGGCGAGGCCGTCGAGGTGCTCCTGCAACTCCAGAGACGCCCAGATGGGCTCGCTCACCGCCGGTCCGAGCCGCTCGCCCACGGCGAGCTCCTCGAGCAGCCTGGCCAGGTCGCCGGCCGAGGTGAAGTTATCGCGGCCTTCGGCGGCGGCGGCCTGGTCCATCATCGTGCGCCGCATCCGCGTCTGGCCGAGACCGAGTTCGTCGGCGAGGGCGTTCACGCGCTCGAGGCCGACGCACGCGGTCACTATGTTGGTGGCGTCGTTGTCGCTGACCACGAGCGCCAGGTGCAGCAGGTCGGCGAGCGTGAGTCTGGCGGCGTGCCGAAAGCCGCGGAGCACGCCGCTCCCGCCCACACACGCGGGCGGCTGGAAGGCGTAGGCCCGCGCTTCGTCGATCTCGCCGCGCTCCACCATGCGCCAGAAGGCCGCGGCGAGCAGCACCTTGATCGTGGAGTAGGAGGGTAGCCGTACCTCGGCGTGGGCGCTGAGGGTCCTGCCGGTGCCGAGGTCTTTGGCGACGTAGGCGATCATGACTGCGATTCTATCGGTCGTCGGCACTCGGCGTCAGAGGCCGGCCGTCGACCTGCGGCGTCAGATCGTCGCGTGCGCCCCGGCGTCGACGTGCACGACCTCGCCGGTGATGGCGCGGCTGAGGTCGCTGAGCAGAAAGACGGTGGCGTCGGCCACCTCCTCGGTGGTGACGTTGCGCCGCAGGGGCGTATGGCTCTCGAGCAGCTCGAGCATACCGCTGAAATCCTTGATCGTGCGCGCCGCCACCGTGGCGATGGGGCCGGCGGAGACCGCGTTCACGCGCACGCCCTCCGGCCCCAGGTCCGCGGCCAGGTAGCGCACGGCGCTCTCGAGTGATGCCTTGGCCGGGCCCATGACGTTGTAGTTGGGCACGACACGCCAGGAGCCGGCGTAGGTCATGGTGACGATCGCGCCGCCTCGCGTCATGAGCCGGCGCGCCTCGCGGGCGGTGGCGATCAGGGAGTACGAGCTGATGTCGTTGGCCTGGGCGAAGCCGTCGCGTGTCGTCTCGACGAAGCTGCCCTGCAGGTCGTCGGCCGGCGCCCAGGCGATACTGTGCACGAGGCCGTCGAGCACGGGCATGGTCTCGGCGAGTTCATCGACGGCGCGGCGCACCGCGGCGTCGCTGCCCACGTCGAGCTCGATCATCGGCGCGCCGCCGAGCTCGTCGGCGAGCATCTGCACGCGGCGCTTGAGGCGCTCAGCCTGGTAGCTGAGCGCGACGGCGCCGCCGTGCTGCTTGATCGCCAGGGCCACGGCCCAGGCGATCGAGCGCGAGTTGGCGGCGCCGGTCACGAGGAAGTTCTTACCGTCCAGCAGTTCGGTCACGTGTCCCTCCAGACGATCATGTGCGCCGCTCCATGCGCCTCACTGCGGTTTCTCGGCAAGCAGCAGGAACTGACGCGCCCAGTAGTCGCGAAAGACGTAGAGCGAGAGCACCAGCGACGCGGACCTGATCGCCCGGTACCGGGTGAAGTACGGCTCCACGCGGAGGACGCGCAGGCCGGCGCCCTCCAGCAGCGCCACCATGTCGTGCTTGGCGAAGAAGCGGAGGTGCGTGCGGTCGAAGATCCCCGAGCTGCGGCGCGGCCAGCGCTTCGCGAGGAGGGCGGCGAACACGGAGACATGGGAGACGTTGGGCAGCGAGAGGACCACGACGCCACCCGGTCGCAGACGGGTGAGCGCCTTCGCGAGCACGGCCTCGGGCTCCACGAGATGCTCGAGCACGTCACTGGCCAGGATGGCGTCGAACGGCTCGTCACCGAGCTGCGCCGGGTCGAGGTGGGCGAGGTCGCACTGGATGACGGCGTCGAGCCGCTTGCGGGCCTCCTTCGAGGCCCGCGCGTCGAGCTCGACCCCCACGACCGCGCGCGCTCCGGCCTTCTTGAGAAGGGCGCCGTTGTGGCCGCCGCCGCAGCCGAGATCGAGAATGCGCAGCCCGCGCGGGTCGATCAGCTGCAGAAACGCCGGCTTGGCGTCACGGAAGCAGCGTCGCGGAACGGCGAGCGGCGGGGATGAGCGGTCGTCGCGAGGGTCCATCACCGCATCATAGCAGCGCGACCTGGGTCACGGTCAGGGCAGGGCCACGCTCTGGGGGTCGGTGCCCCGCGGCAGCTCGCGGGCGACCGCCGGTTCGCCGTTGTAGGTGTAGACGACCTGGAGTGCGTGGCCCGGTCCGCCGGCGATGCCCTTCGTCGTCGCCGACCCCTGCGACTGCTGCGCCCCAAAGCCCTCAGCGTCGATCACGGCGAGCGGCTGGAGGAGGAGCAGATGCAGGCGGCCGCGGTCGGCGGGCCGTTCGCCCACATTCAGCTCGAGCATCTCCGGGGCCTTGCCTTTGAACACGCGCACGACGGCGAAGCGCTGAACGGCGCCGCTGGCGGCGCGTGCCTTGGCGAGCACGACGACGGCGAAGGCGTCGAGCTGGTCGGTGAAGGTGACGGGGTCGTTCACCCGAGCCGCGGCATCGCCGCTGCCCACCGTCGAGGACTCGGTAACCGCCGAGGGCACCGACCCGTTCAGACTCATCGGACCATCGCCGCGGTTGACGGCCACGAGGCCCACGGCGAGCGCGACGACGACGACCGCCGCGAGCGGCACGGCCACCCGGAGCCAGCGCGAGGCCCGGCCGCGCGAGCCGGCCGCGTGCGGCGGCTCGAAGTACTCGTGCAGGCCGGTCCAGCGCTCGCCGCCGAGGTCGGCGTAGCCGTCATCCGGCGCGGGAACGGCGTCGCCGACCCGCCTTTCGATCGCGGCGACGTCGCTCCGCAGGGCCGCGAGGCGGCCGGCCAGCGCGGCGTCGCCGGCCGCCGCCTCGAGCAGCTCGGGGTCCTCGTCGAGCCCGAGCGCGCAGGCGAGCAGCCGGTCGTCGTCGTACACGCCGGGCTGCGGCTGGCTGTACTGCGTGAGGTCGTCAGTCATGGCGCTCGTCACCCATCATGCTCGTAGCCGCTCTCGTCCAGCGCCAGGCGCAGCTTCTTCGCCGCGCTGTGCAGGCGCGACTTGACCGTACCGACCGGGACGTCCTGTGCGCTGGCGATCTCGTCCAGCGGCAGGTCGGCGAAGA
>JBBQFA010000255.1:0-4112 GCA_038321515.1 Thermoleophilia bacterium
GACTCACCAAACTCAAGTACGAGACACTAGCAGCCGCGGGTCTTTCTGACAACCGCCGCGGACCACTCGCCGGGGGCCCGCGGAAGCCTCGATCGCCGCCGCCGGCTTCGTCCCGACGGCGTCAGTCGACGCTGGTGTCGCGCACGGTGCCGCGAGGGGTCGGGCGTGGCCACATGCGCTTGAGCGCCTTGATGAACGCCTTGTTGCGTTCGTCCTTGCGCCAGTTGCGGATGATCACCATGCCCCACCAGTGGAACATCAGCTGCTTGGTGAACTTGAGGGCGAAGATGTAGCGCAACCAGGTGCGCAGGGAGTAGAAGCGCATGTAGCCGCGCAGGTCCTCCATCTGCAGCTCGTAGGGCGTCATGAGCTTGGGCTCGAACACGACGTGGTGGGCGTCGTAGAGGTGCCAGCGCTTGTCGAAGATGCGGCCCTCCGCATCCAGGTAGTCGAACTGCGGCGTGCCGGGCAGCGGCGTGAGGATGTTGAGCATGACCGTGTCGATGTGGTTCTTGATGGCGAAGGTCACCGTGTCGCGGACCGTCTGCACGTCGTCGGTGTCGGCGCCGAGCACGAACATGCCGTGGCTGCGGATGCCGTACTCGTGCAGCAGGCGGATGCCCTCGACGATGTCGTCGACGGTCTGCGCCTTCTTGTAGCCGTCCAGCGTCGCCTGGTTGACCGACTCGAGGCCCAGGTAGACGAGCTCGCAGCCGGACTTCTGCATGAGTTCGAGCAGCTCCCGGTCGCGCGCCACGTCGGTGCGCACCTGGGCCGACCAGGGGATGACTAGGTCCTCGTCGATCATCATCCGCAGGAGTATCTTCAGGCGCTTCTTGTCGGCGGCCATGTTGTCGTCGTAGAAGAAGATGCGCGCCGGGCGTTTGTCCTTGATCTCGGCGATCACGTTCTCGGCGCTGCGAAAGCGGTACTTGCGCCCGAACATCGCCGTGACCGAGCAGAAATTGCAGGCGAAGGGGCAGCCCCAGCTCGTCATGATGGGCATCGTCGTGAGCTTCTCGCTGCCCACCAGGAGCCGCAGATCGGGGAAGGGGAGCTCGTCGAGGTCGGTGAGACGCTCGCGCAGCGGATTGTGCACGGCCTCACCGTCGTGCTTGAACGAAAGGCCGCCGATGGTGCCGAGCTCGCGCGTGCCGGCAAGAGCCTCGATGAGCTCGAGCATGAGCTGCTCGCCGCCCTCGCCGCGGGCCACATAGTCGGCGTGACCGAGGGCCTCGTCGGCCATGAAGGTGACGTGCGAGCCGCCGATGATCACGGGGATGCCGCGGGCGCGAAGGCCGTCGGCGAACTCGTACGCGGTCGTCGTCGTGGAGGTGGTGCCCGAAAGGCCGACGAGGTCGGCACTGTTGACGTCGTCCCAGTCGATGGGCGCCAACTGAGAGTTGTAGATGAGCGCGTCGTGACCGTGCGCCTTGAGTGTCGCGGCGATGATGGGCAGGCCGAGACGCGGCAGGAGGACCTTGGCATAGACGTGCATGCCAGGGGGTTCGGGCTCGATGAGGCGGATCTTCATGGTGCTCCTTGGAACGAGGGGGTGAGCGGTGATCTGTGCGTCGCGACGTGGCGCCGCGCGGCAAGCCCGAGGAGATGTCCAACAAATAATGATAGCCGCTGGTCGCGGCCGTGAACAGCCGGCTAGAAGAGGAACGTGCCGAGCAGAAAGATGCCGGCGGCGACGAGACCCGCCGCCGGCAGCGTGAGCACCCAGGCGGTCAGGATGTTGCCGGCGACGCCCCAGCGCACCGCCGACAGGCGCTGCGTCGAGCCGACGCCCATGATCGCGGCGGTGATCGTGTGCGTGGTGCTGACGGGCACGCCGAAGTGGGTGGCGAGCTGGATCACGCTGGCGGCGGCGGTCTCGGCGGCGAAGCCGTGGATGGGGTCGAGCTTGATCACCTTGGAGCCCAGCGTATGGATGATGCGCCAGCCGCCCGAGTACGTGCCGATCGCCATGGCGAGGGCGCAGGACACCTTGACCCAGAGCGGGACGTCGAAGGTACTGATCTTGCCGCTGGAGAACAGCGCCAGCGTGATCACGCCCATGGTCTTCTGGGCGTCGTTGGCGCCGTGCGAGAACGCCATGAACCCGGCCGAGATCGGCTGCAGGCGGCGGAACCACTTGTTCACCGGCGCCTGCGAGCGTTTGCGCACCAGCCAGATGAGGCCCGTCATGAGCACCCAGGCGGCGGCGAAACCGAGAAACGGGGAGCCGATCATGGGGAGGATGATCTTGTTGAGGACGCCGGTCCACAGCACGCCCGTGATGCCGGCCGAGGCGATAGTGGCGCCGATGAGCCCGCCGAAGAGCGCCTGCGAAGAGCTCGACGGGATGCCGAAGTACCAGGTCGTGAAGTTCCACACCACGGCGCCCACCAGCGCGGAGAACACCACGGGCAGGGTCACGAGGTCGGTGTTGACCAGACCTTCGCCGACGGTCTTCGCCACGCCCGTGTAAATGAGGGCGCCGAGCAGGTTCAGCCCCGCAGCCATCAGCACCGCGGTGCGCGGCGAGAGCGCGCGCGTCGACACCGAGGTGGCGATCGCGTTGGCGGTGTCGTGAAAGCCGTTGGTGTAATCGAAGACGAGCGCCAGGGCGACGATCGCGATGAGGAGGACCAAGGCCTGCTCTCAGGTCAGTTATGCTTGAGGACGATGCTCTCGATGACGTTGGCGACGTGTTCGCACTCGTCGATCGCCGCCTCGAGGATCTCGTAGATGTCTTTCCACTTGATGATGTCGGTGCAGGCCATCTCTCCGTCGAACAGGCTGGCGATGGCCTCTCGCTCGATGCGGTCGCCGTCGTTCTCAAGGCTGTTGATGGCGATGATGCGCTCGTCGAGGCCCTTGGGCTTCTCGAGGCTGTCCATGCACTCCTTGAGCAGAGGGGTGGCCTTGGCGATCACCTCGGCTTGGCGCAGGGCGAAGGGCGTGATCTCGCCGACGCGGTAGAGCACGACCATGTCGGCCGCCTCCTCGATGTTGTCGAGGATCTCGTCGGTGGTCGCGACCAGGTCGTAGATGTCCTCGCGGTCGATCGGCGTGATGAACGACTTGTTGAGGCGTCGCACGATGTCGTGCACGATCTTGTCGCCGACGTGCTCGTGTTCGAGGATGGCGGCGGCGATGCTCTTGCGGTCGCCGTCTTGCATGAAGCGGAGCAGCAGCTGAGAGGCGGCGTCGAGGTTGGCGGCCAGTTCCGAGAAGAGCCGGAAGTAGTCGTGTTCCTTGGGTACCAGACTGAGTCTCACGAGGCCTCCTTTCCCCAGCACGCCCTGTGCCGCGCGTAATGCTATACGGAATGGTGCCCCGCGCAACCCTTCGGCGCGCGCCGCTCGCGGGGCGCGGCGGCCGGCGTTGCCGGGCGAGGCGACGGCGACAGCGGCCTCGGCGTCAAGTCGCGGCCGGAACGGCCGTTAACTGAAGTATGATCGACGTACTGAAAGCGTGCGCCTACGACACAAGGGGGTCCTTAACGTGAAGAGACTCATCCCGTTCGTTCTCGTCATCGCCGTGGTGCTGGCCGTCGTTCCGCTGGCCGCCGGCGGCAAGCCGGGTGGCGGCGGCTGGGCTCACGGCAAGGCGAAGTTCAACCTCGTCGGCACCGTGACCGCGGTCAGTGTCGCCGACCCCGCGAGCGTCTCGACCATCACCATCAAGGTCAAGGCCGGCACGAAGACCATCCGCGGCCTCCGCGGCCTCAAATGGACCTTCAACGTGGCCGACGACGCGCCGGTCTGGCTGCTCACCGAGGACGGCCGCGTCGCCATGACGCTTGGCGACGTCGCGGCCGGCGACAAGGTGAAAGCGCGCGGCACGATCACCAGGGTCGGTGACGACCTCGTCTACACGATCAAGAACCTGAAGTACCACGACCTCACGCCCGACGAGGTCACGCCGCCGGTCACACTGTAGCGGCAGCTTCACGCGCGGGTGTGCCCGCGTGACAGGAACAGGGCCGCCGGGCCCGCGCCCCCCCCCCGCCCCGGCCCGGGGGGGGGGGGGGGGGGGGGCGCCGGCCGCGGGCCCCGGGGGGCCGCCGCCGGCCCCGGGGGTGGGGTGTGTAGGGGATGGGGGGTGTGGCGGGGGCGTGG
>JBBQFA010000256.1:0-4087 GCA_038321515.1 Thermoleophilia bacterium
GTGGCTCCCAGGAGAGACTCTGGCGCAGAGCAAGCTGATCATGTTCGACTTCGACGGCGTCATCGCCGACTCCCTGGACGACCAAAGCCGAGCCTGCGTCGAGACCCTGCGCGAGAGGGGCTTCGCCGACCTGGCGACACCGGAGCAGTTCCTCGAGTTCACCGAGACCAACTGGTTCGAGGCGCTGGCCGCGGCGGGCGTCCCCAACGACGTGATGGATGAGCTCGAGGACGCCTTCGGCGCCGTGCCCAGCCCGGACCTCTTCCCCGAGATGGCCGAGGTGATAGAGCGTCTGGCCGCCGCGGATCCGGTGATCGTGATCACCTCCAGCCGCACGAGCGTCGTGGAGCGCATCCTCGCGGAGCATGACGTGCGCGGTGTCACCCAGGTGATCGGCGGCGACCAGGAGGCGAGCAAAACGCGCAAGATCGACGATGCGCGCCGCCGCTTCGGGGGTGCGCTCCCCGCCTGGTACGTGGGCGACACGGTCGGCGACATCCTGGAGGCTCGGGCGGCGGGCGCTGTCACCGTCGGCGCCGCCTGGGGCTGGCACGGTGAGGAGCGCTTGCGCCGCGTCGACCCCGACCATATGGTGCACGCGCCGAGCGATCTGCTCGACCTCTTCTAGCCCCACCAGCCCGCTCGCATGCTACGCTCACGCCGGGCGACCAGAGGAGGGGCCATGCTCGTCGCGACGTTCGGCCCGGCCAGCGGATGGGATGGCCGTCAGATCTACTGGGACGACGGCCGCTTCGTGCTGTACGAGCACGGCGCCATCCCGGCGGCCGGACTCCTCGAGTACGACCGACTCGCCTACCTCGCAGGGGCCTCCGCCGAGATCCGCTCGTGGGCGTACTCCGCGGCCCAGTGGGAGGCCACCGGCGAGACCGGGCAGGCCGTACAGGCAGCGGCCGGGCCCACAGCGGGACCGGCCGGCCGCAAGGGCTTCCCCGCCTGGGCCGTCATCCTCCTCGTCGCCGGCGTCGGCGTGCTCGTGCTCGGTATCCTGCTGGCGATCCTGATCCCCGCGTTCGTGCTCCGGACCGGGGAGAACATCGCTGACGAGACCGCCGTGCGCTCGGGCGTGCGCAACATCCAGATGGGCATCGAGGCGTGGGCTGTCGACCACGGCGGCTCGTATCCCGACGCTGCCCAGGTGAACAGCTCCGATTTGAGCCCCTACATCAGCCCCTGGCCGCAGAACCCGTACATCGACCTGCCGATGGCGCAGGGGCCGGGCGCCGGCAACTTCACCTACGAGGTCGGTTCCGGCGGCAGTTCGTTTCGGCTCGTCGGCTATGGCGCCAACGGCAAGGTCGTCATCGATCTGAACGGCGATCTGAACGGCGGAGGGTCGACGACGTACTAGGCCTCGCCCGGAGTGTCCGCCAGGTCGACGCAGACCGGGCTCGAGTGGTCGTGGCCGGCGGCTGTAGCTGACGGACCAGCGACGGGAGCGACGGGCGCGGGAGCGGGAGCGGGCGCCAGACCGCTGAGCACGGCCGTCGCGGCCAGCACGCACAAGGCCACGGCCAGTTCACCGCGGGAGTCGAGGCCGAATCGGCGGACCGCCGGACCGGCGTCGCCGCGATGCAGGGCAGGCGCCCAGATGAAGTGGTTGAGGGCGCCCAAGGCCACGAGGGCGGCCACGAGGGCGACCTTTACGAGCAGCGTGACGCCGTAGGTGGTGTGGACCAAAGCACTCACCGACCCGACCTCGACCAAAGCCCGGGCGAGGCCGGTGACCAGGACGACCGCGAGCATCACGGTTGCCACGGTCACGAATCTGCCGACCGCCGCGGCCCTACCGGCCGCATCTGCGCCTCGCAGGCCGAGAAGCAGCCAGAAGAGGCCGCCGACCCAGATGCCCACCGCCGTGAGGTGCACCCACTGCACGGCGGTGTTCAGCAGCCAGAATGAGGAACCCGCCGCCGCGTGACCGGCGACCACATGGACGAGCATCGCGACGGAAGCGGCAGCTTCAACTAGCCAGAGGCTCCAGCGCGCCGGCCAGAGGTCGACCGCCACCACCGCGCCGAGGCAGACGAGAAGGGCCACGCCGAGCGCGAGCAGCAGCTGGCCCTCCCGCGTCAGGAAGAGCGGCAGCAGACTCGGCACGCCAACGAGGATCCTCTCGGTCCAGATCATGACGCACAGGCCGACCAGACTCACGGCGACGGCGGCGCGAAGCACCACCACGCCGCCCGGCAGCCTGCCGCCGAAGACGATCAGGCTCGTGGACGCCGCACCCACCAGGAGCACGAGGCCAGCGTAGAGGAGCCAGCGGCCCACCGCGCCGAGCGCGTCGGTCCCGGCCCCCGCGTGCGAGAACGGGACGACGACGACGGCGCCGGGCGCCGGCGTCTCTTGGACGCCGAAGGCGAAGGCGCCAGACTCGACGTGACCGTCGGTGGCGGACACGGCGAGCCAGTTCACCGAGTAGACGCCGCGCGGCAGCGCCTGCGCGAGGTCGACCTGCAGCTGCGCGTCGTTGCCCGGCACGGGCCGGACGGGCGAGGCGCCGGGCACGGCGGCGCCGTTCGCGTCGACGACGCGGACCAGCGAGAGCGTCGGGTCCGGCGGCTCGCCGAACGTCAAGAGGATACGCGCCGGGGACGCCGAGAGCGTCGCGCCCGCGGCGGGGTCCGAGCTCTCGAGTGCCGCGTGCGCCGAGGCCGCCTGGGGAAGGAGAGCGAGTCCGGCGCAGGCCGTCAGAGCCAGCAGCGCCGCGGTCAGGAGCGCCCGGCCGGGGATCGTCGCCCTCATCCGCTCAGAGCAGGTAGACGACGATGAACACGGCCACCCACACGGCGTCGACGAAGTGCCAGTAGTACGTCCCCGCGTCGACGAGGCCGCCGGTGCCCAGCGAGGGCTGCGGAGTCGTCCGCTCGCCGGGCCGCGGTCGCAGCTCGCGGCGAGCGCGGAAGAAGAGGTAGACGAGCACGGTGACGCCGCAGAAGACGTGCAGCCCGTGGAACCCGGTGAGGACGAAGAACGACGAGGCGACGATGTTCGTCGTCAGGCCGAAGCCGGCGTGCGTGTACTCCCAGGCCTGGCCGCCGAGAAAGGCGGCGCCGAGCACGATCGTGAGCAACAGAAGCCAGAAGAACGCGCCGCGGCGGCTTCTGCGGTAGCTCACCTGAGCGTAGTGCGCCGTGACGCCGCTGAGCACCAGCACGACCGTGTTGACGAGCGGCAGCGTGAGCTCGACGCCGGAGCCCTGGCCGAGCGTCGAGCCGTGGATGCGCAGGTGGATCGCCGCGGCGATGAGCGAGGCAAAGAAGACCGACTCGGAGCCGATGAAGGCGAGCATACCGGCGCCCATGAAGGAGAAGCGCTGGTTGGGCAGCGGCGTGAGCTCCGGCTCGACCCAGCGGCCGTTCATCCAAACGGCCAGCGTGACCAGGAGCAGGATCACGCCGATGACGCTCACGACCGGCGTGCTCAGGAGGCCGACGGCGATGACCAGCAGGCCGAAGGCCACCCAGAACGGCGTCGCCGTGGTCCGCTCCGGCTCCGGCGGCAGGGCGTAGACCTCTGCGGCCGCGCCCCGGCCCAGGGCAGCTTCGCCGCCGGCCGCCCCGGTCGCGGCCGCCACATGCTCGAGGTCCCAGATCGGCCGGTCGCTGTGCACGACCGGCAGGCTCGTGAAGTTACCGTGCGGCGGCGGCGAGCTCGTCGCCCATTCTAGAGTCCAGGCGCGCCAGGGGTTGTCGCCGGCAGGCTCGCCGGAGCGCAGGCTCTTCACGATGTTGTAGACGAAGAGCAGGAACGAGAAGGCGAGCACGTAGCCGCCCAACGACGCGACCAGGTTGAGCGTGTTCCAGCCGACGTCCGGTGCGTAGGTGTAGACGCGGCGCGGCATGCCGAGGATCCCCAGGGCGTACATCGGCATGAAGGTGGCGCTGAACCCGACCATGGTCAGCCAGAAGTGCGCCTTGCCGATGCGGTCGTCGAGGTACCGCCCCGTCATCTTCGGGAACCAGTAGTAGATGCCGGCGAAGACGGCGAAGACCGTGCCGGCCAACAGCACGTTGTGCAGGTGGGCGACGACATAGTAGGTGTCCGTCACCTGCCAGTCCCAGGG
>JBBQFA010000257.1:0-4087 GCA_038321515.1 Thermoleophilia bacterium
TTCGTCGCCTACTCCCTGAGCATACCCATGGGATCGCCGCGGCGGCACTCCGAGGGGCCGGCGCAGGTCTTCGCGGGGCGATACCCCGTCCGCCGCGAGGCTCGCTGGTGTGACCTGAGGGGAGCCCGGCTCAAGAGGATCCGCCACAGCTCGAAGGTCAACAGGCTGTCGGGGGCGGTGTCGCCGACGCCCAGCGCCCAGCCATGACTGTCGTCGGTGAAGTTCACGCCGTGAAGGCTTGCGGTGTTCACCGAGTTCTAACGACACCACCCGAATACCGTTGTACTCGCCATGGAGATTCGGGGTCGGGCTCACATTGCCGATTCGTTGCGACAGTGTGACCGAGTCATCCTAGGGCCGGTTGTGGACGGTTTCCGGCGGTTATAGACTCCCGGAAAATCCCTGCAAATCGAGCGTGAACTGGTGGGAGCGGCTACGAGCGATTACTCCCCGGCTCCGGCCGGCAGCCAAAAGGTCACCGGTTCGAGCCCGGTTACCTCCAGCACTTCCACTCCTCCCTCGTCTGTGCCGAACGGCGCGCCCCGCGCCCCGCGCTTTCTGCTCGTCCTCGTCTTTCTCGCCGGCATCGGCTCGATGGCGACGGAGATCTGCGCGTCGCGACTCCTCGCCCCGTACTACGGCTCCTCGACCGTCGTCTGGGCGAACATCATCGGGCTGATCCTTGCCTCCCTGGCCATCGGCTACTGGCTCGGCGGCGTGCTCGCCGACCGCCGCCCCTCACCGACGCTCCTCGCGACCCTCGTGCTCGCCTCTGCGGCGTGGGTGGCCGCGATCCCCTTCGTGGCGCGGCCGCTCCTCGACCTGTCGATCAAAGGCATCGAGACCGTGTCGACCGGCGCCGTCGTCGGCTCCTTCGCCGCGTCCCTCGTCCTCTTCGCCCCGCCGGTGGTGCTGCTCGGCATGGTGACGCCCTTCGCGATCCGGCTGGCGGCGACCGGAGTCGAAGACGCCGGCCGCGTCGCCGGCCGCATCTTCGCGCTCTCCACCGCCGGCAGCCTGCTCGGGACCTTCGTCCCGGCACTCGTCACGATCCCGCTGATCGGCACCCAACGCACGCTGCTCGGCGCGGCCCTCATCCTGGCGCTCGCAGCCGCGCCGCTGCTCGGCCGCAGGCTGATCTGGGGCCTCATCGTCGCCGCGCTGCTCGCCATTCTCCTCGCTATCCCTCCGGCGGTCGTCAAGGCTCAGAGCGGCCTGATCCACGAGGAGGAATCGCGCTATCAGTTCATCCAGGTCGTCCAGTCTGGCCAGGAGCGCCTCTTGTACCTCAACGAGGGCTACGCCATCCACTCGGTGTGGCGCCCGGACACGGTGCTGACCGGCGGCGATTGGGACATGTTCCTCGCCGCCCCGCCGCTGCTCGGGCGCCCGGCAGAGCGTGTTGCCACTCTTGGCAACGCGGCCGGGACGACGGCCCGGGCATACGGCGTGTACTACCCGGAGGCCCGCATCGACGGCGTCGAACTCGACCCGGCGGTGAGCGCCGTCGGCCGCCGCTATTTTGGCCTTGACGACAACCCCCGCCTCACGGTCCACACCGCCGACGCCCGGCCCTTCCTGCAGGCGAGCCGGGAGCGCTACGACCTCATCCTCGTCGACGCCTACCGCCAGACCTACGTGCCGTTCTACCTCGCCACCCGCGAGTTCTTCCGCCTCTGCCGCGAACGACTGGCGCCTGGGGGCATCGTGGCGCTCAACGTCTCGACGGTTCCCGGCGACGACCGGCTGGCCCGGGCCGTCGCCGGTACCCTGAGAAGCGAGTTCCCGCAGGTCGTCACCTGGCAGGCGCTGCGCTTCAACCAGTTCGTCGTGGGGCTCACGGCGCCGCAGTCGCGGGCGGTCATGACCGCCCGCCTGAGTACGGCGCCGTCCGATCTCCTGCCGCTGACCCGCCTGTTCGCCCGCGACCTGCGCGAAGCCGCACCGGCCGCGCGCCCGTGGACGGACGATCACGCCCCCGTCGAGTGGATCACCGACCGGATGATCGCGGCCTATGCGCTGCGTGGGGCCGCGACCAGCGAGGACCTCCTCCCGACGGCGCCTCGCTGACGCGGGGCCGGCCCTCCCGACGGTCGGGCCCCGCCCGCCGCCGTCGCCGCCACCCTCGATCCACGCCCGTTCCGCGCTTGCTCCGCACCCGCTCCACACCCGCCAGGGGTTTAGCGCCGCAGCCTGCAGGCAATCAAAGGTGCACACGCAGCAGGAGCCGACGAGGCTGCGGAAGCCCATCCACAGGCGAAGGAGCCGCGCATGGAAGAGAAGCCGCAGTTTCGCGTCGACTACGAGGTCGCGAGCGCCGAAGTAGGCATCGTGATCCTCGAAGGTGAAGTCGACATCTACTCTGCGCCCGAATTTAAAGAGGTGCTGGTCACCGGCATCGAGGGCGGCGCCAAGCGGGTGATCGTCGACCTGTCTCAGGTCACGTTCATCGACTCCACGGCACTCGGGGTCCTCGTGAGCGGCGCGAAACGGGTACGGCCTCGCAACGGCAATCTCGACATCGTGTGTACCGACGAGAACATCATCCGGATCTTCGAGATCACCGGGCTCGACCGCATCTTCGGGATGTACTCGAGCCGCAGCGAAGCCATCGAGGCGGCGTCCAGTTGAGAGAGGGGACGCCCACGGGACGGTCAGGGACAGCTGCCGGCGGGTCACGGGGCGGCTGTCGGGGGCGAGAAAGATGGAGTTGCGCAGCACGAGAACGTTTCGAGGCAGCCGACTCCACGACGTGACCGACGTCATGCTGAAGACGAAGACATACGGGATCGGGCGTATCTGTGTCGTCGACAGTTGCGGGACGCGTCTGTCGGCGTACAACCCGTCGAGCGTGTGCGCGCTGCACGGCGGGGCCTGGCAGGACGACTATCACCGCATCACGCGCAAGGCCAGCCAGCGTGAGGAGATCTCGCGCCGCTGCGCCTTCGAGCCGTGCAGCCGGGAGTTCAGCACCACCAACCCGGCGAAGAAGTACTGCAGTGATGCCTGTCGCATGAAGGCTTTCCAGGCACGCGTCATGGTCGGTCGGCACATGAGCGACATGAGCGCCGTGCGCCGCGCCAGCTGAGGCGAGGCACACCCCGCCACGCCCGATCACGCGGCAGCCCGACGGCCGCGGGGTCGACCTTGCGGCCTGGCCGCTCAGGCCTCCGCCGGCCGAAACGCCGGAGGGATCACCGGCAGTGGGCCGCTCATCAGACTGTCGATGGCTGCGTCGACCGAGTCGAACACCGGGATGAAGTTGTGCAGCCCCACCAGCCCCAGCAGCCGCCGCACCTGACCTCCCGGCCGCGCCAGCAGAAGCTCTCTGCGTTTGGCGCGCTGCCCGCGCGCGAGCTTCACGAGAAAGGTCACGAAGCTCGAGTCGACGAAGGTCGTCGCCTCCAGGTCGATCACCAAGTTGTCCTGATGGTAGAGAGGCCCGAGATTCCGCCGCAAGAAGCGGTCGATCTCGGGCACGGTATCAAGGTCGAACTCCCCCCCGAGCACGAGCACCGCCGGCTCGCCTCCCCCCGTCCTCGCGTCAACGAGCCTGAGTCGTGCTTTCGCGACGGCCACGCGCGGATCGGCGACTCGACGTACCACTGTGCTACCTCCCCTTGTCGAGTCCGGCCGGGCCGCCTCGGCGTGGACGTATCCACCCGGTGAACTGCCCCCCCGCGCTCTGACGGTGCGCGAGCGACGCTAAGCGGTGTCTGCGTGTCTGTAAAGGGCGACCGCGGGAGGTTTAGCAGGTTAGCGGGTGAGGCTCTGCGGCAACGTGAGAGAATCGAAGCGACTCTCGACCATGGGTGTAGGTGCCCTCCGGCAAGGGTCGAGACCGAGGCCCGGCCGCCGCTCGGCCGGGCTAGCCCGTCAGGCCTGGTCGGCGCGCGTGGCGGTCTTGAGCTTCTTGTACTGCGGCTCGCGCTCCTTGAGCAGCGTGAGGATCGGGCTCGCCACGAAGATCGAGGAGTAGGCGCCGGAGAGGATTCCCACCAGCAGTGCGAACGCGAAGTCCTTGAGAGTGCTGCCGCCGAAGAAGAGCAGACACAGCACCGGCAGCAGCGTGGTGAGCGTGGTGTTG
>JBBQFA010000258.1:0-4086 GCA_038321515.1 Thermoleophilia bacterium
GATTCCACGGCACCGGTCAAAAGTGATCGGCTTGGCGTGGAATCAGTGATCGGCTTGCTCTGGAATCGCTGATCGCCTTGCCGTGGAATCCGTGATCGGCTTGGCCTGGAATCGGTGATCGGCTTGGGCCGGAATACGCACTACGGAAGCGCTTATCCCGACCCGCGACTACCAGCGCCTCGTCGCGTCGGGCGACCTCAAGCCAGGCAGCATTCGCGCGTTCGCTGAGGAGGTCGGCATCGATGCCGGCGTCGTCGTCGGGAGCCGGCTGACCGCCCTGCGGCCGACGCCGGTCGCGCGTACTACGAGCCGACCAGCGTGTCCAGCTTCTGCAGGACCACCAGGGTGATGTCCTCCGGCAGCGTGCAGACGAACTCCGCGCCTCGCGCTCGCCAGTCCAGGCTCTTGACCTGGTCCGAGAGCACGACGCCCTCGACGGGCAGACGATCCGGGATCTGGACTTCGAACGGGTAGCCCTTCACCCTGCTGGTGATGGGGCACAGAATGGCGAGGCCCACCTTGCCGTTGTAGGCGGCCGGAGAGACGACCAGCGCGGGCCTGCGCCCCGACTGCTCGTGTCCCTTCGTCGGGGCCATCGTGACCCAGATGATGTCGCCGCGTCCGGGGACCCAGGGCACGCTACCAGAGCTCCGAGCCCTGGGCTTGGCCCGTCTCGACTTCGGCGTGCAGATTGACCTCCGTCACGCCCTCGAGCAGTTCGTCGAGACTCAGCGGAATCTCGGCTGCCGGCTCGACGAGCAGCCCACGGTCGACCAGGTGCATGTCCACGGGAGAGCCGGCCGCGAGACCGATCTCCTCTGCAAAGGGCTTCGGGATCCTGACTGCCAAGCTGTTACCCCACCGTTGGACTCTGGCCTTCATGGCGACCTCCCCCGGTCAGTATCTACAATGAGTATACGGATGGAGGAGCGGTCGCGCAAGGAGCGTAGTCGCCGCACCCGGTGGGGAACAGATTGACGATCACGCCGGAGGGTGGACGAAGATACGTCCGCTCCGCGAACGCCGGGCGGCCACACCCGTGCCCGACGGTTCTGGCGAATCCTTGGTGCCGCAGGAGTCCCGGCGCCACCTTTGTGTCGCAGTAGGAGGTTCCGGATGGGCGAGCTGTGGAAACGCCTTGGCAGGCTGAATCAGGTCAGCTCGATGATCGCTGCCGCCGTCCTCGTTGGCGTCATGGTCAAGCTGATCGTGACGACGCCGCTGGCCGGGGCGATCATCACCGTCTTCACCGCCGGACTGCTCGCCTTCGGCTTCTGGTGCAGCCCGCGAACGGTGAGCCCTACGAGGAGACTCAGGCGACCGGGTTGCTCAGTTCGCCGACGCCCTCGACGGTGACGGTCACCGTCTGCCCGGCGGCGAGCGGGCCGACGCCGGGCGGCGTGCCCGTCATGAGCACGTCGCCCGACTCGAGCGTCATGATGCCGCTGACGAACGCGAGCAGCTCGAGCGGCGAGGCGATCATGTCGCCGACATGCCCGTGCTGGACCTCGACGCCGTCGAGGCGCGCGCTCACGCGCGCCTCTGGCGACGGCGCCTCCGGCACGATCCAGGGCCCGAGCGGGCAGAAGGTGTCAAAGCTCTTGGCTCGCGTCCACTGCCCGTCGACCTTCTGCAGGTCGCGAGCCGTGACGTCGTTGCCGCAGGTGTAGCCGGCAACGCAGGCGGCGGCCTCGGCCGGCGAGACATCCTTGCAGCGCCGGCCGACGACGACCACCAGCTCGGCCTCGTAGTCGACCTGCGCGGAGCGGGCCGGGCGGACGATCGTCTCCCCCGGCCCGATGACGGCCGTAGGCGGCTTCATGAACAGGATGGGCTCGGCCTGGACCGCCATGGCGAGCTCCTCGGCGTGTGCCCGATAGTTGAGGCCCACGGCGACGATCTTGCCGGGGACGACGGGCGCGAGCAGGCGGCAGTCCGCGAGCGCCGCCTCGCCGGTCACGGCCGCGCCGGGTTCCCAGACCGGCCGGTCGAGCAGCTCGACTGCCTCGCCGGCGAAGCGGCAGTATCGCGCGTCCCCAGCGACCTCGACCCGCCCGAAGGCGCCGGCCGGTGGCGTCGCGGCGCCGCTCACTTGTCGCTGCCCCGCAGCATCCCGAACTCGATCGAGTCGACGAGCGCCTCCCAGCTGGCCTCGACGACGTTCTCGCTGACGCCGATGCTGCCCCAGGTTTCATCCCCGTCACTGGCGTCGAGAAGCACGCGCGTGACGGCGCCGGTGCCCTTGTTCTCGTCGAGGATGCGCACCTTGTAGTTCACGAGCTCGATGTCGGCGAGGTGCGGGTACTTGCTCACGATCGCCTGGCGCAGGGCCGTGTCGAGGGCGTTCACGGGGCCGTTGCCCTCGGCCGTGCTGATGATGCGCTCGCCCGCTACGTGCACCTTGATGGTCGCCTCGGTCACCGCCCTGCCGTCCTCGCGCTTCTCGACGATGACGCGAAAGCTCTCGAGGCGAAACAGCGGCTCGTGCGGCGCCAGCTCCCCACGCAAGAGCAGGTCGAACGAAGCGTCGGCGGCTTCGTAGTGGTAACCCTCGTGCTCACGCGTCTTGAGGCGCTTGAGCACGGTCGCGACGCGGGCGTCGTCGCCCTCAAGCCGCAGGCCGAGATCGTGCGCCTTGCGCAGCACGGCGCCCTTGCCCGAGAGCTCGGACACGACGAAGCGCTGCTCGTTACCCACCTTGGCCGGATCGACGTGCTCGAACGTCTGCGGAGCCTGTTCAACGGCGGCCACGTGCAGGCCGCCCTTGTGCGCGAACGCCGAGCGGCCCACGTAGGGCGCGTGCGACCAGATGGCCGCGTTCACCACGTCGGCGACGAAGTGCGAGGTCTCGGTGAGCCGCCGCAGCTGCGCGTCGGTCACCACCGGGTAGCCCATCTTGAGCTGCAGCGCCGGGATGATGCTGACCAGGTTGGCGTTGCCACAGCGCTCGCCGTAGCCGTTGATCGTGCCCTGGACGTGACGGGCGCCGGCGTCGACGGCGATGAGGCTGGCCGCAACGGCGCAGTCGCTGTCGTTGTGGATGTGCACGCCGACGACGGTGCCGCCGAGGGCCGCCGTGACCTCGCCGACCACGTCGGCGACAAGCGGCGGCAGCGACGCCCCGTTGGTGTCGCAGAGACAGATCACCGCGGCGCCCGCTGCGGCGGCCGCGGTCACGCAGCGCAGCGCGTACTCGCGGTCGTCGCGCCAGGCGTCGAAGAAGTGCTCGGCGTCGTAGACGACGCGCTTGCCCTGCCCCACCAAAAAGCGCACGGAGTCGTCGATCATGCGCAGGTTCTCGTCCCGGCTCACGCGCAGCACCTTGCTCAGATGCAGGCCCCAGGTCTTGCCGACGATCGCGACCGTGGGCGTGAACACCTCGGCCAGCACGCGCAAGCTGTCGTCGGCCTCGGCCGGCACGCCCTTGCGCCGCGTCATGCCGAAGGCGACGAGCTCCGCGTACCGGAGCCGCTCGCCCTCCATCCGCTTGAAGAACTCGATCTCCTTGGGGTTCGACGCCGGGAAACCGCCCTCGATGAAGCCGATGCCGAGCTCGTCGAGCTTGAGCGCGATGCGTACCTTCTCGTCGACCGAGACCGACATGCCCTCTTGCTGCATACCGTCGCGAAGCGTCGTGTCGTACAGTTGCACGGTCTGCTCGCTCATCGAGCTCAGCTCCTCGCGTACTCCATGAAGTGACCGAACTCCTCGTCGCGCCCCTCGACGATGGCGCGGAACCTGCCCTGGATGCGCCGCGTGATGGGGCCGGGATCGCCGATCAACTGGTCGTCGACCTCGCGGATCGGGACGATCTCCGCGGCGGTGCCGGTGAAGAAGAGCTCGTCGGCGATGATCAGGTCGCTGCGCGCCAGCGTGCGCTCGACGCACGGGATGTCCATCGCCGCGGCCATCTTCATCACCGAGTCGCGCGTGATGCCCTCGAGCACGCCGTCGCTCGGCGGCGGCGTCATGAGCCTGCCGTCGCGGACGACGAAGATGTTCTCGCCCGAGCCTTCGGCCACGTGCCCGTGCTCGGTCAGCATGATCGCCTCGTCGTAGCCGGCGTTGGTGACCTCGACCTTGGCG